>DAOORH010000107.1:0-9365 GCA_035389145.1 Cellvibrio sp. | reverse complement strand
GCCGAAAAATTATCGGCCGCTTTTTTACGTGAGGCTTTTTCAGTTGCTGCCGCAAAATATTCGGCAATCGCTGGCTTCACAGCCTTGGCGGGTTTGTCACGATTCGCGCCGGCAGAATTGCTGTTACCAGCCTTTTTGCCTTTAGAATCGTCACCTTTTGATGCGCCATCAAAAGTGGGGTGGTTAGTTTTCTTCACCATATAGTGTTACAGGGCTAAGCAATTATTGCTTACGCCTTGTTAGTTTCCTCATTTGTATTTTCATTTTCATCAAGTACGGACTCCGCACTCAATTCTGTACCTGTTTGCGGTGAAACTTCTTCATCAAGCCCAACAGCTGTCTCGTCGTCAGCATCAACAAAAGCTTCTTCACCATCCACAAATTCTTCTAACTCGGCATCCACTGCCACTTCAGAAATAATTTCTGCTGGAGCATCAGGAATAACTTCTTCGTCTTTTTCGCCAAGACCTTCTTCATCACCTAGGTTGAGCACATTATTCATCTCATCCAAATCGCGAATTTCGCTAAGCGATGGCAAATCTTCCAGATTTTTTAAATTGAAATAATCCAAAAATTGGCGCGTTGTTGCATAGAGTGACGGACGACCGGGAACATCGCGATGGCCAACCACTTTTACCCAATCGCGCTCCATCAGTGTTTTCATAATATGCGAGCTTACGGCTACACCGCGAATTTCTTCAATATCGCCACGGGTAATCGGTTGGCGGTAAGCAATTAATGCGAGAGTTTCTAAGAGTGCACGCGAATATTTTTGTGGCTTTTCATCCCACAGGCGATTCACCCATGGCGCCGTTTCTTCACGCACTTGAAAGCGCCAACCAGACGCAACTTCTTTTAATTCAAAGCCGCGTTCAGCGTTATCCGCTTGAATATCTTGCAGGGCAGCGAGCACTTCATCTTTCGCTGGCGCAACTTCTTCATCGAACAATTCCAGAATACGCACAACCGTCATGGGCTGAGCTGCCGCCAAAATTGCACCTTCTACAATTTTACGCAGCATAGCTTTATCAACGGGCTGTTGAGTCACCGCAACGGTTGCAGGTTCGCCAGCCTCTTCCTTCAAATCAGCAGCGCTCGCTAAATCTTCTGCACCGATTTCTTCTGGCTCTAGATTTTCTTCTGTTGTTAAATTTTCGTCTGTCATTGCATTCTTGCTTTTACGTGAATAGGGCCAAAGGATTCGCTTTGCACAATTTCCACCAGCGATTCTTTAATCAATTCCATTACCGCTAAAAAGGTAACCACCACACCCAATCGCCCTTCTTCCACTTTAAATAAACTCACAAAAGGAACGAAGTGATTGTGTGCTAGCGTATCTAACACTTGCGCCATACGCTCGCGGGTGGAAAGTTTTTCTTTAGACACATGGTGACTTTCAAACATATCAGCACGGCGCAACACTTCAGACAGTGCCAGTAATAATTCTTGCAATTCAACATCCGGATCGGGGCGAGTTAAGCTGCGATCCGGCGCTTGCGCAGAGGCTTGATAAATATTGCGACCAATACGCGGTAAAGCATTGATATCTTCCGCAGCTTGCTTGAAACGTTCGTATTCTTGCAGGCGACGAATTAACGATGCACGCGGATCATCTTCTTCCTCAGCTTCTTCGCTGGAGCGCGGCAAGAGCATGCGCGATTTAATTTCCGCGAGCATCGCGGCCATCACCAAATACTCAGCGGCTAATTCGAATTGACTGGAATCCATCAAATCAACATAGGCCATATATTGAGTAGTGATTTCCGAGACGTTGATATCCAAAATATCGATATTCTGGCGGCGGATAAGGTAGAGCAACAAATCCAACGGGCCTTCAAAAGCCTCCAAAAAGACTTCCAACGCGTCCGGAGGAATATACAAATCCTGCGGCAACTGTGTGTAGGCCTTGCCGTGAACCATGGCGAAGGGCATTTCACCCTGAGTTGGGCGGTGAGTATCAGCGGCTTGGGGCGTTTCTGCTATTTCAGCAGGCTCGCCTGACGTTACATCAGCGACCGCAGGCACTATATCTATAGGCGCGGCAACTAAGGCAAAATCACTGTTTTCTTCACTTGATGAATTCACTACACAACCCGATATTTACAATTCTGGCGGGCACTTGCCCGCAAATGAGCTGGGCATTATAGCCATAAGCGCCGTACAGAGCCATTAACAATTCTGGCAGGCAAAATCCGCTTAAATAACCAAGGAGATTAAAAGGAGAGGCAAATCGCGCATCATTTAGAGTAGAATGCCCACACTTTTTACGAGGGCTTTTTATTCAGCCTTGTTTGTAACCTGCTTCTTTATCCGCTAACCCTTCGATTAGGACACACCATGAGCGCTTTACCACCCTGCCCCAAATGCAATTCTGAATTCACTTACGAAGATGGCGAACTGCTGATTTGCCCAGAATGCGCCCACGAATGGTCTACAGGCGAAGCCTCAGCCAGCGAAACCACTAAAATATTTAAGGATGCCAACGGCAATATCCTGCAAGATGGCGATACAGTTACCGTGATTAAAGATTTGAAGGTAAAAGGTACATCATCGTCAGTCAAAGTCGGTACCAAAGTAAAAAATATCCGCTTGGTAGATGGTGATCATGATATCGACTGCAAAATAGACGGTTTTGGTGCTATGAAGCTGAAATCAGAGTTTGTGAAAAAGGTATAACCGCCTTGCTCTAAACGCAAAAAACCAGCCCAAGTGCTGGTTTTTTCGTTTTAGGGGTAAGCCAAATCCTTAAGCAAAGGGGGAAAAATCGCCCTTACCCTGGCGAATCAACTCCGGCGCATCACCGGTTAAATCAATCACTGTAGTTGGTTCCAAGCCACAGTAGCCACCATCAATAATCAAATCCACTGAATGCTCCAAGGGGCCGCGCATATCGTAGGGATCGGTCATGGGGTACTCCTCACCCGGCATTAATAAACTGCTGGTCATAATGGGCTCTCCCAATTCCTCCAGAAGCGCCAAGGCAATCGCATTATCCGGCACACGCAAACCTATGGTTTTACGTTTTGGGTGCAAAAGACGACGCGGCACTTCTGCAGTCGCCTCTAGAATAAAAGTATAGGCACCAGGCGTGTGATTTTTAATCAGGCGATAAACCGCGTTATCAACCCGCGCAAAAGTGGATAGCTCCGAAAGATCACGACACATAAGCGTGAAGTTATGGTGTTTATCCAACTGGCGCATGGTGCGAATACGATCAAGCGCATCCTTATCGCCAATATGACAACCCAAAGCGTAAGCGGAATCGGTGGGGTAAACCACTATACCGCCTTTGCGAATAATATCCGCCGCTTGCACAATTAAACGGTGCTGGGGGTTCTCTGGATGAATCTGAAAAAACTGAGCCATTCGCTATCTTCCATTCAAAACGTTCTAATTAAAACTATCTGAAAATAATTGACTATGCAGCAAAACCGAGCAATTCCCATACCGGGCGACACTTTTCCGGCAAAGCGGGAAAGCAACCCAACTCCTGCCAAGCATGGCCAGGGAAATGGAAATCACTGCCGCAAGACGCAGCTAGGTTATTGGCCACTGCAATTTTCGCCAAATCTTCAGTAACCGGATGCGCTTGCATGCCGCTGACAACCTCTAAGGCATCACCGCCCGCTGCGGCAAAATCTTTAATGAGCGCGCACATTTTGGTTCGCGTTAAATCGTATTTGCAAGGGTGCGCCAAAACCGCCACACCGCCAGCGGCATGAATCCATTCAATAATAGTCGCCATATTAGGCCACTGATATTTCACGTCAGCAGATTTGCCGGTACCCAAGTATTTTTTAAAAGCCGCATTAATATTGCTGACCGCGCCCACATTGACTAAATGCTGTGCAAAATGAGGCCGACCAACGTAAGCGTTTCCAGCCAACAACTGCGCGCCCTCCAAGGTTCCAGAAATACCAGCCTTAGCGAGCCGCGCAGCGATTTGCTCGGCTCGGCCAGAACGCGCCGTATTCTGAGACTCAATCGCGGCGTTTAACTCGGACGAATCCAGCCTAAAACCCAACCCGACGATATGCACCCCACCCTTACCCCATTGACTAGAGAATTCGATGCCATTAATTAAGGTTATACCGCATTCATCAGCGGCTTTTTGTGCCAAAAATAGCCCTGCTATGGTATCGTGGTCGGTCAAAGCCAAAACATCAACTTCGCGTTCTTTGGCGCGCGCAAGCAGCATTTCCGGGCTTAAAACGCCATCAGAAAAGTGGCTGTGGCAGTGCAAATCAAATTTCACAGGGTCATCCCAACAAGTGGCCTTAAACAATAACGAATCTATTTTATATAGAATCTATGCAGCACTGGGCTAGTTTGCCCATTATGACCGAGACTGATGATGACCGATAATCTTTCTGCTGATAATTCTAATAAAGAACCAGCAACTGCTCAGGAAAGCAGTATCAAGCCAGCTACCAAAGCCGCACCTAAAAAAGAAAATATGCTTATCAATATTCTCATGAATATTGTTATTCCCACACTGATTTTAACCAAACTCAGCGGCCCACAGCATTTAGGGGCAGTATGGGGGCTGGTCGTAGCACTCGCCTTCCCAGTCATTTATGGCCTTAAAGATTTTGTAAGCAATCGCAAAATTAATTTTTTCTCTGCGCTGGGTATTTTTAGCGTTTTACTCACAGGGGGTATTGGCATACTGAAATTACCTACCGAGTATTATGCAATCAAAGAAGCAGCAATTCCGGGCTTGATTGGTTTAGTAGTGTTGATTTCTACCAGAACTCGCTATCCGTTAGTAAAAACCTTTATTTATAACGACACCATTCTTAACGTAGAAAAAATTGCTGCAGCACTGGAAGCACACAATAAAATCCAAGAGTTTGAAAAAACCTTGCGCATTGGTTCATATTTATTAGCAGCATCGTTTTTCTTATCCTCTACACTCAATTATATTCTCGCCAAAATGATTGTAATGAGCCCCGCAGGTACAGAGGCATTCAACATTGAAGTAGGGAAAATGAATGCTATTAGTTTTCCTGTAATCGCAGTGCCATCCATGATTATTATGGTGCTTTCCTTAATGTATATTTTCCGCAGTATTCGCTTACTTACCGGCCTCACCTTTGAAGAAGTGATGCACGATACCAGCAAATAATTTAAGAGATTTTTTATGCTTTACGCCATTATTAGTGAAGATGTAATAGATAGTTTAGAAAAACGTAAGTCAGCGCGCCCCGGTCATTTGGCGCGCTTGGAGTCATTAAAAAACGAAGGCCGTTTAATCCTAGCAGGGCCACACCCCAGAATTGACAACGAAAACCCAGGTGATGCAGGTTTCACTGGCAGTTTGGTGGTCGCTGAATTTAATGCATTGGCCGATGCAGAAGCGTGGGCCGCTGCAGACCCTTATATAGCCGCAGGCGTTTACGCTAACGTAACCGTCAAACCCTTTAAAAAAGTGTTGCCTTAATCTCTCAAGGATTTCGCATGAAAAAAATAGTATTGGCAGGGCTCATCAGTGTTGCTGCAACCACAATGGTTTTCTCAACCGCAAGCTTCGCAGAAGACAGATACGTTACCGATGTATTTTATATCCCCCTACGTGCAGACAAAGACAACCAATCAACCATTATTAAAAATGGTTTACCTACGGGTACACGCTTGAAGTTTTTGAGCGAAGAGGAAGATGCCAACAAAAACAAATGGTCGCGTGTTGCAACCAGTGAAGGCATAGAAGGTTGGGTACGCAGTCAGAATTTAACTGCCGAACCCACTGCATCGATGAAGCTAGCTGCACTGACGTCTGGCCCAACTGATATGGTCGAGCTGCAGAAACAAAATATATCGCTCAAAAATGAATTGGCGAGCGCGCAAGCAGCGACCCAAAGCCTCAGTAAAGAACTGGAAGAAATTCGCAAGTCTCCCACCTCAGATATTAATCTGGAACAGGAGAATCAAAATATGAATCGCATTAACCAAATGCTGCAAACTGAGCGCGATCTACTTAAAGCTGAAAATGATCAGCTCAAACGTAGTGATACGTATAAACAGCGTATTTATGGCGGGGCATTAATTTTAGCAGGCGTAATCCTGTCATTTGTTCTGCAGTTGTTCGGGAAGCGTAAGCGTCGTTCGGAATGGAATTAATAGCGTGAGCACAACAACCGCACTGAGTGTTAATTTAAATAAAATTGCCTTAATTCGTAATTCCCGCGAAGGCAATTACCCGGATGTAGTTGCCCACGGCCAAGTGTGTTTGGCTGCTGGCGCTGATGGCTTAACCGTACACCCGCGCCCCGATCAGCGCCATATTCGCCCACACGATGTTTATGATTTGGCAGAATTGCTCAAGGATAATCACAGCGCGGAATTTAATATTGAAGGCAATCCTTTTGCTGAAAAGATTGGCGACTTCCCTGGTTTTATAGAACTAGTGCTAGATACCAAACCTGAACAGTGCACACTGGTTCCCGACAGCAATGATCAACTCACATCTGATCATGGTTTTGATTTAAAAAAATCGGGCGAGCGTTTAAAACCTATTCTGGCACAGCTAAAAGATGCGGGTGTGCGCATCAGTTTGTTTATGGACCCCGATCTTGAGCAAATTGAATTAGCCAAGCAATTAGGCGCCGACCGTATAGAACTTTATACCGGCCCCTATGCCGAAGCTTACAAATACCAAGATACAAACTTTGAGCAATTATTCCAACGCTATTATGCCGCCGCTGAACACGCGGCAAAAATTGGTTTGGGTTTGAATGCGGGGCACGATTTGAATTTAGAAAACCTCGCTCGCTTTCGCACAGTGCCGCAATTACTTGAAGTCTCTATTGGCCACGCATTAACAGTAGATGCAATCGCTATGGGCTTGGACAAAGCCGTACGCGCCTACAAACAACTTTGCGCTGCTCGTTAACATAGAAAACACCCACTTAAAAAGAATTCAACATGAGCAAAGAACGCGACACGCATAAAGACCGTGGCGATAGCCAAGCCTATTTAGAAAAGAAAAAGTTTTTTGATGGCCTGCTAACTGTCTATGGTCGCAAACCCGTACTTGAAGCATTACAAGACAAAGCGACTAATATTCATCGTTTGCATTTGGCAGAAAGCAACAAGTCAGCAGACATTTTGGACGACATTATTAAACTCGCCAAAACCAAGGGCGCGGAAATTTTGTACCACAACCGCGCGGAGCTTTCGCGCATCTCAAAAAACTCCAGCCAAGACCAAGGTGTTGCCGCCGATTTAATTTGTCGCGGCTTTCAAACCTACGATAACTTTATCGCAAAAAATGCGGGCAAAAAATTCACCTTACTCGCCTTGGATGGTGTAAGTAACCCGCAAAACCTCGGCATGATTATTCGCTCAGCTTGCGCGGGTAATATAGATGGCATTTTGCTACCGCAACAAGGCAGCTCGCAAATTGATCCTTTAGTGATTAAAGCGAGCGCTGGCACAGTATTTCGTGCGCCCATTTTGCGTTGCAAAAATTTAGCGCAAGCGTTAAAAGATTTTAAAATTGAAGGCGCTGTGATTTGCTCACTATCCTCTCACGCAAAATCTACCTTAAAAGAATTTACGCCAGAGCAATCCTGCATTTACGTATTAGGCAATGAAACTGAAGGCGTATCTAAAGAAGTATCACAGCTTTGCAGTGAGAGCGTACGCATCCCCATGAATAACGGTGTGGAAAGTTTAAACGTTGCGGTAACGGCAGCATTGATTGCATTTAGGTAATTAAGCTGCCAGATAAAAACCCCTAGCCTTAACTAGGGGTTTGCGAGCGGTCTAGCTAGAAGCTTCCTGTTATTCAATTCCCTTTGCATCCTTCTTGCTCAAGCCCTTTCCAACTACTTGCTTTCCACCCACTCCCTACTCGTGTAGCTCCATTTCACGATGGCGACAATCGCCAAAAACAAACCACAACATCCTAGCGCAATTAGAACCTCACCAACATCTGATGAAAAAATCACAAAATAATATTTGTTTTTAATTAAGGCCGCAAAGCTGGAAACCGCAAAGGGCATCCAATACAAACGAAATGTCTGCCAGTAATCGGTTGAGCTTGCTGAAACACTCAGCATTAAGGCTGTACCAATCACCACACTAATACCCACCGAATTAATCCACAATTTCGGCGAGGGATCAAAGTGATAATAGAGCGTGACAAAATACCAAATCAGATAGCACCAGAGCACCAACCTGCCCGGCTTTATATGTGCAAAATAAGAATAAATTGAAGACATATGCCTCTCGCTTAAGTGACTATTTAATAGCTGCATAAAAAGTGCCAGCAGAAAAATAGAGGCTAAAGGGTAGAATATGGCCACAAATTAGAAAATAAGCAGAGGCTTTGGTGCATAAAGCTAAGAGCACGCACCATTTAGTGTCGAGCTCCTGAGATGTTATTTGATAATACTGCTTTGCAACTCCCCCTTAGAAAAAGGGGGTTGGGGGGATTTTATTTTAAGATCAGCATTTTAAATCCCCCTAGCACCCTTTTTCTAAGGGGGAACTGGAGTGAGCACTGTTTAAGAAAATTGCCAAAAAACACAAACATAAAAAAGCCCGGAATAAATCTCTCTATTCCGGGCTTTTTAAACTACAAAAATCATTCCTTTTGCCAACCGCCACCTAAAGCCTTATACAAATCCACCGCCGCTCTTAATCGAGAAAGACGTTGTTGTGCAAGCGAATCTTGTGCTTGAAACAGGCTGCGCTGCGAATCTAACAAGCCTTGTAAATCTATGCCACCTTCGCGGTAACGCACTTCACTTAATCGTAAACTACGTATAGCTTGTTCAACGATATTTTGTTGATTCGATTCTTGTTGCTGAGTAATGCTAACGCGATTTAGTGCATCATCCACTTCTTGTAAGGCTGTTAAAATAACTTTTCGATATTGCTCTAATAATTCCACTCTGCGCGATTCGCTCACACGCACTTGATTAACATATCGGCCGCTCGCAAATAAATTTTGCGCGAGGCTTAAACTCCAACCCGCCGTTTGCGTCGCAGGGTTCAAACTAAACAATTCACTGGCAGACCGGCCCATATTGGCACCCAGTTGAATACTGGGCAGTAAGGCTGTGCGTGCAGCGTAAACGTTGGCGGAAGATGCCTGCAACTGCGCTTCTGCACTCGCCACATCGGGACGACGGGTAATGACATTTGCAGGCACGCCAGCAGTGATGGTTGGAATTTTTAAATCGACAATTTTTTCACTCGCTAATGCGTAGCCCTGTGGAATCTGCCCTTGTAATAAAGCGATTGCCGCGCGCGTTTGATCCAACTGTAATTGCAAAGGCAAGAGCGCATTTTGTTGCGAGAGCAAATTAGTTCTTTGCACGGCAACATCGGCAGCATTCGCAACGCCATTGCGATAG
>DAOORH010000106.1:0-9397 GCA_035389145.1 Cellvibrio sp. | reverse complement strand
CAGCCGCGTTTGCAGGCTTTGGTTTTTCACTCGGTTATGCGGGTTTAGTAAAAGCGGTATTGAATATTGATGTTCCCAAAGACGAAACGCGCTCCGACTGGTTGCAGCGCCCGCTAAGTGCATCGCAAATAAAATATGCCGCCTTAGATGTGGCGCATATGCTGATCGTTTATGGAAAATTGCTGCAAACATTAAAAACCAGCGAGCGTTTGCAGTGGGTGAAAAGTGATTGTGCGGACTTGGTGACTAATGCGCGCAAGCCAGATGATTACACCGAGGCTTATTTCAAAGTGGGCTTCGCTTGGAAATTGCGCCCACTCGAATTGGCGATTTTGCGCGACCTCTGTATTTGGCGTGAAGTTGAATCCCGTGCGCGCGATATTCCGCGCAATCGTTTAATTAAAGAACCATCGCTGTTTGAAATGGCACGCAAGCAACCGCAAGATGCAACACACTTGCAGCGTATTGAAGATATTCCTTCGCGTACCTTGCGTAACGATACAGAAACGCTACTCGATATTATTCGCACTAGCGCAGCTACTGATTCGGCGACTTGGCCCGCGCGCTTAGATGCGCCGCTTGCACCCAGCGATGCGCCCTTAATGAAGACGCTGAAAAAGTATGTGCGCGAAGCAGCAGAAGCTTTGAATTTGCCTCCAGAATTATTAATTCGTAAAAAAGAATACGAAGCGATTGTGCGGTCTGGAATGAAAGGTGGTATCTACGTATTGCCTGAACGCTTACTGGGTTGGCGTTATGAAGTGATCGGAAAAGGATTGTTGTTGGTTGCTAAAAATCCTGTGTTTGATGATATCGAATCACTTTAATCCGTTATTTATGTAAGAGTTAATCCATGAAAGTTATTTGCCAAGTTTTTCGCAGCCCCAAAGAAGAGGGCATGTACCTCTACGTTAAAAAAGAAGAGGGCTTAACTAAGGTGCCTGAGGAACTGTTGAAACTTTTTGGCAAGCCTCAGCCTGCGATGGTGCTCTTGCTGACGCCAGAGAAAAAATTGGCGCGAGTGAGTGTGGAAAAAGTGGCAGAAAGTTTGGAGTCGCAAGGCTACTATTTGCAAATGCCACCGCGCAATGAGCAAGATCCAGAGATGCAAGAAATGCGCTCTAAAAACTCCAAACTCTCTGGTTAAGCAGAAGGCAGGTTAAATAAAATGCCCGTACAAGTTTTTTGGCGCGCGAAAAAATTGCATGAAATGTCGCCCGTAGAGTTTGAATCACTCTGCGATGGCTGTGGTAAATGTTGCCTGCATAAATTGGAAGATGAAGATAATGGCGATGTGTATTACACCAAGGTCGCCTGTAAGTTTCTCAACCATGATAGCTGTCAATGTCAGGTTTATAGTGAACGCCAACAGCATGTGCCAGATTGCGTGACCCTCACCCCGGAATCGGTAAAGGATGCCTACTGGTTGCCAGAGACCTGCGCCTATCGTTTAATTGATGAAGGTATTCCATTATTTGATTGGCATCCGCTGGTGTCGGGCGATCCTGATTCAGTACACAAAGCGGGTATGTCAGTGGCAGACCAAGTTATCCATGAAGATTCAGTGAACCCAGATGATCTTGAAGATTACGTTGTGCGTTGGGTCTAAGGAGAAAACTCATGAATGAATTAACCAGTATTCAATCCGCATGGATTATTTATTTCGCCGGTAGCCTAGGTTGCACTATTGCAGCTTGGTGGATGTTTTTATGGGCGTGGCGCTTTGTGCGTTACGCGGCAGTAGTGACAGTCGCGACCATTTTGTTCACGCCTTACGCCATTGATGCGCAAACTATGATGATGGCACCTGCGATCTATACATTGGTGTTTGAAGGTATGGCAGGAGGGCTGCCTGTCATTCTGCCGCTCATAAAAGTGATGGTGGGAATTTGGTTAATCGGCTTAATTTTGTCTGCCGTGTTGGTGATTCTTACTCGAAATATGGGTGCTGGAAAAGCAGAGCCTGAGCCAAGGTCTTCTCGATCTAAGCGAGGCTCACGGAGTACTGCAGATACTAGACGTCCAGATGATGCTCGCCGTGTTTCATCTCGTGGATTAAGCCGAGATGAACATCAGGCGCGCGAGGAATTGTTAAAAGGCGAAGTTCCGATTCGTGCTATTAGGGATTAATTTGCGTTTGAAGGTGTTTTTTGAGAAGTGCGAAAAAGCCAGCTTATGCTGGCTTTTTCTATTCTGGGTGTCAGAAAAATGGCGAATTGCCAGTTAAGTGCTATAAATGAATGACGATATTGCTTTCTAAATTGGTTTTATCATATTACTCATGATGGTTGCCTGACAAAAGGCTCAGACTATGCTTAATCGACTGTTTCGTATTTTATTTTTCGCCAGCTGTTTGGTATTTGCACCTTGGTTGCAAGCTCAGACTCAAGATGCCGGAAAGGAAACGTCCAAAGACGTGACCAGTGCTCCGACCGCAGCGGTATCTAATGCTGCTAAATCGGCAACGCCCGTAAAGCAACAGGACGTTAAAAGAGACGACAGTGGAAAAGAAGATACCTCAACACAAATAGGCAAACCCACCAAAATTTTACCTTCAGATGTACGTGTGCTGATCGACATATCAGGCAGTATGAAACTGACGGATCCACAAAATTTACGCAAGCCAGCAATGGATCTTATCGTACGCTTGCTGCCAGATAAAAGCCGCGCAGGCGTGTGGACCTTTGGCAATACCGTAAATATGCTGGTGCCATTTAAACCTGTCGATGCCGATTGGCGTAAACAAGCGGCAGCAAAATCAAATGCAATTAACTCGATCGCCATGCATACCGGTATTGGTAAAGCGCTGGATGAAGTCAGCTTTGACAAAAGTGGACTTAGCGCAGACTACAAAACTCATATTATTTTATTGACCGATGGCGTAGTGGACGTAGATAAAGATGCCGTTGTTAATTATAAGGAGCGGCAGCGAATTCTTAATGAAATTTTGCCCAGTTTAAAAGCGGCGGGTTATACCGTGCACACTATTGCATTGTCTGAAAATTCAGATTTGGATTTGCTTAAAAAATTATCTCACGCAACGGATGGTGTCTATACCTTAGCCGCTTCGGCTGATCAACTGATGAGTGTGTTTTTAAAGATATTTGATCAAGCTGTGCCGGCTGAACGTGTTCCTTTGGAGAATAATGGCTTCTTGGTGGATGCCAGTATTAAAGAATTTACGGCATTAATTTTTCGCAAACCAGGCGAGGAAAAAACCACAATCAGTTCACCTGAAGGAAAGGACTATTCGGCCACCAATCCAAACGATGGTGTTAATTGGTATCGTACCGATAAGTACGATTTGATTACTGTAGATTCACCTAAGCCAGGGCAATGGAAAATAAAAACCGAGATTGCCCCACAAAGTCGAATTACTGTTGTCAGTAATTTACAATTAGTGTTTGAGCCACTTAAAAATAATTTGCATTCTAAAGATGTTTTAGCGCTGAGTTATTCATTTCAAGAGAATGGCAAAACGATTACTGATTCCAATTTCCTTGGTCTAATAGAAACTAACGCCATAGTCGTAAAAAATAATACGGAAGAAAATACCAATACGTCCTTTACTTTGCCAGCGCCGCCAGCAGACGGTTTCTTTCACCAAAACCTGAACACCTTTGAAACAATTGGCGATTATGAAATACATGTCTATGTCGATGGAAAAACCTTTAAACGCGAGTTTAAGCATAGCCTGAGTGTGCGTGACAGTTATATGGTGCTAGAAAAAAGCAGTGCGGTTTCTGAAGATGGGAAACTGACTTATAGCTATAAAATCTCTGCCGATGAAAAAGTAGTTGACCTTAGTAAGACTCAAGTTGCTGTCACTATCAAAAATTCACAAAACAATAATGTGGATAAAACACTGAGCTTAATTGATGGAAAACGCTGGGAGTTTTCTTTTTCGCCAGTTCAAGAAGGTGAATATTCGGTTAGTGTTCATGCGCAGGGTGAACGGTTTGACGGTGAAAAGTTAGATGAAACTCTCCAAGCTGATAATTTTAGTTATGTCGTTAAGAAAGCTGCAGCTGCGTCGTCGGTGTCAGCGCCAGTAGCAGACGCTAAACATGAAGAAGCTAAACCTGAAGAGGCTAAGCCAGAGGCAGAGTCCAATAATTTGTTACTCTACATCAGTATTGCAGTAGGTAATCTGCTATTGGTGGCATTGGGTTATTTCGCTTACAAATTTATTATGGGTAGCAAAGCCAAAGATGAGTTGGCTGAGTTTGAAAAAACGCTTTCGGCTACCGGGGCTAAAGATGTTAAAGATACAAGTTCATTAGCTCAACAAGCGACTACCAGAAAAGCACCGGATAAAACGGAAATTGACTTGTCGGATGATGATTCAGCACATATCCCCATGAGCGATGACGGCATGGACAAGCTATTTCCATTAGACAGCATGGACGACCCCAATGCGCCCGATGATCGGAATTAGCGAAAACCGAAATACTCTTAGCTATGTTGAACGATAGTATTTTCAAGCGTATAGATGAGTTGCGCTTACCGCTGATCAATCGCTTTTATGCAAGCTGTAATTACAATGTGAAGTGCGGTCGTCATGATCGCGTATTTAGTTTAACTCAGCAGGGTAAAATCATTGCTGCCGCGCGTTTAATGCCTCATCCCCAAGGGCATTTTTTATTGCGCAATCTCTGTGTTGAGCCTGAAGCGCGCAATCAAGGTGTTGCGACTCATTTACTAACAAAAATTCTTGCAGAACTAGCCCCCATGAATAGTAAGGTCGCTTGCTATTGTTATGCCTTGCCGCATTTACAAGAATTTTATCTTGCGCTCGGTTTTAAATATCTCACGATAGAACAAGTCCCACAAGATATAGCTGAAACCCATTTGCGCAACTGTGCACGTAAACGCGGCTGGATTCTCATGGGTTATAGCAATAATTTATACAATGATGGACATAAGCAAAATTAACTAGTTACCGTTTTCAGGCAAGGTTATTCTAAGCAGACACCTATATTCTGAACACACTACGGAGAATTGAGTATGAATATTAATATCGGTATCAACGAACAAGACCGCCAGGATATTGCCAATGGTTTGTCAAAACTGCTAGCGGACACCTACACGCTCTATTTGAAAACCCATAACTTCCATTGGAACGTAACTGGCCCTATGTTTCAAACTTTGCACCTCATGTTTGAGACGCAATATACCGAACTGGCGCTAGCGGTGGATTTAATTGCCGAGCGTATTCGTTCGCTCGGTGTATATGCTCCCGGCACCTACAAACAATTTGCCGCACTGAGCAGTATTAAAGAAGAGGACGGTATTCCTAAAGCACAAGATATGATTCGGTTGTTGGTAGAAGGGCAAGAGTCTGTGGTGCGCACTGCGCGTTCTCTCTACGAAGTGGTTGAAAAAGCCAATGATGAAGCTACTGCAGATTTATTAACCCAACGTATTCAGTTGCATGAAAAAACCGCGTGGATGCTGCGCAGTTTGTTGGAATAAAGTATTCGGTTTTCTGAATACATAAAAATGCCGATCAACTCAAGTTGATCGGCATTTTTTATTCTGAGTGTTATTGGTTATGCTAGCGGCAATTGAATATTAAAACAGGTACCAAATTTCTCATCAGAGGTTACTGACATTTGCCCATCGTGGTGATCGGTAATAATAAAATAAGAATAGGATAATCTATGTTCTACCGGGCACGCAGGCTCTCTTTCCGAAATAGAAAAGAAAGGTTGGAAAATATCTTCTTGTTCTAGCGGTGTTAATGGTCTGCCGTTGTGCTGAACTTTAATCCAAAGCGAATCATAGAACTCGCTAATCTCAATATTAATTGCTGGTGCTACTTGCGCAGATCCATTCAGTGAGTGAAAGGCATTGCGCAAAACGCGAATAAATACTTGCTGCAACTCTGATTGGTAACAAGGTATTTTTGGCAGGCCCTCATGATAATGGCGTGTGGTATTAATGGCGCTAAATTTTAAGCCCGATAAGTCGGCAAATAAATTATCAGCGAGCTTAACACTTTGATCCATTAACAGGCCTATATCGACTGGCGTTTTTTCATCGTGGTGGCTGTTCGCCAAGTCTAATAAATTTTGAATAATAGATGATGCTTGCTGGCCGCTGAAACAGGCATTCTTTAATGTTGCTAGCAATTCAGTTTTAATGTTGCCGAGATCATTTTCCGCGACTTTCTCTTGTGCATTTAGCAAACTGGTCAAAATAGATTGCAGTGGCAAATTAATATCGTAAGCCATGGCAGAGGCAAGTTCACCCATAGATGATATTTTATCGCGCTCAGCTACTTTGCTTTCGGCTTTCATTTGTTTGGTGATGTCATCCACCAAAATAACCACGCCTGTTTCGCCTTTATCAGTTAATGGATAGATCGTAATATCAAAATAATATTGATCGCGCTGGCTGTGTTTAATGGTTACTGTTTTTTTGCTGTGAAAAACGTCAGCAACTTGATCGTGGGTAAGCGTAATAGCAGGGTAGGCTTCCCACAAGTTTTTACCTAAAACGCTCGCAATTGGGCGACCGGTTGATGTTTCTGCCACTCGGTTCCATTGAATGACCTCCAACTGTTGATTTAAGCCGATTAGCATTAAAGGCATGGATTCCACAATATTGGTTATGTACTCTTCACGACTTTTAAGCGCGTCGGTTGTTTCAATTAAGGATGCCGTTCTGCGCGCGACGCGGTCTTCAAGTGATGCTTTGATATCTGTTAACTCGCGATTAGCGCGCCCTGCGCGACGGTTTGCTAACAATAAAAAAATCATCACGATTAAAAGCGTGAGAATCAGCACGCTACTGGAAAAGTTCGCGACCCATTGCCATTTAGTAGAACCATCGGGGTTTCTAAAGCGCGAAAAAATATCGGCGTAGGCGTGAATACTGATGGTGCTAAGGATTAAGGTGGCTAACCATTTTTTCATAGAGGTGTCACTGTAGATAATTGGAGTAGGGCCTCATTTCAAGGCAGCCTAAAGTTGCTAATTGTATTACATCCGCGAACTTAGGTGAAATTGATCGGCAGGCAAAACCCTGCTTACGGGGACATAATAAGTCGTAATGCACAATAGCAGCTGAATGCTTGAGTGATGTTCGCGGATTCTGTGGGTTAAATTGGGCACATTTCGCGTGGTATTATGCGCGCCTGATTTCTAAGGGTAATGGGCATGGCAAGTGTGTGGCTAGAATATAAGCAATCTATTGAGAATGTAATGGCGCAAGATCATTACCGATTGCGGCGTCGTTTGCAGGAGCTGGAAAAACTGGCGCGCGCTAAAAAGCCCTATGAGCAAGCTTTGGAAAAGTGGCAGCAGCAATTGCTGGCATCGCAAGCAAAAGTAGAAGTTCGCAAGCAGCTCATTCCCGCCACTATTGTATTCCCCGATTTACCTGTGTGTGAAAAACGCGAAGAAATTTCGCAAATTATTGCCAACAACCAAGTTGTTGTTTTAGCCGGTGAAACGGGTTCAGGTAAAACTACGCAAATTCCCAAAATTTGTTTAACACTCGGGCGCGGTACGCGCGGTTTAATTGGCCACACCCAACCGCGCCGTATTGCAGCTAACACAGTGGCCACTCGTATTGCTGATGAGCTACATACCAAACTCGGTGAAAAAGTGGGCTATCAAGTTCGCTTTAGCGACCAGTCCAGCGAGCAAACCTTAATTAAGGTAATGACTGACGGTATTCTGCTCGCGGAGATTCAACACGATCCCTATTTAAACAAATACGATACGCTAATTATCGATGAAGCTCACGAGCGCAGTTTAAATATTGATTTCTTGCTTGGCTATTTAAAGCAGGTGTTACTTCGTCGCCCAGATTTAAAACTGATCATTACCTCTGCTACCATTGATTTACAAAAATTCTCTGAGCACTTTGATAATGCTCCCATTATTGAAGTCTCTGGACGCACTTACCCAGTGGATGTGTGGTATCGCCCACTATTTGAGTCTTTATCAAAAGATGAAGACGGTAACGATGCTGACCAAGATATTTACGGCGCTATGGTTGATGCCGTTCACGAAATTGAATTACACGAAAAAACCGGCAGCGGTGCACGCGGCGGGGATATTTTAATTTTCCTCAGCGGTGAACGCGAAATTCGCGAAGCCGCAGAAGCGCTGCGCAAAGCGCAGTTTGCGCATATGGAAGTGGTGCCCTTTTATGCGCGTTTAAGTTTGGCGGAACAGCAGCGCGTATTTGCCCCACATACTGGTCGGCGAATTGTATTGGCCACTAACGTGGCAGAAACATCCATCACTGTGCCCGGTATTCGTTATGTAATTGATCCGGGTTTTGCGCGCATATCGCGCTATTCCTATCGCACTAAAGTGCAGCGCTTGCCGATTGAACCTGTATCACAAGCCAGCGCGAATCAGCGTAAAGGTCGCTGTGGTCGTGTGGCTGAAGGTATTTGTATTCGCTTGTTTAGCGAGGAGGATTTTAATAATCGCCCTGCGTTTACCGATGCCGAAATTCTGCGCACTAATCTCGCTGCCGTTATTTTGCAAATGCTGCAACTGAAAATGGGCGATATACATAAGTTTCCTTTTATTGATGCGCCCGATCATCGCTTAATTAGCGATGGCTATAAATTATTGGAAGAGTTGCAAGCAGTTAATAATAAAAACCAACTGACGCCGGTCGGTACACAACTCAGTAAATTACCGCTAGATCCGCGTCTTGCGCGTATGCTGTTAGCGGCACAGGAGCAATCTTGCGTGCGCGAATTATTAATTATCGCCAGTGCGCTTTCAGTGCAAGACCCACGTGACCGCCCGGCAGAAAAGCAACAGGCGGCAGATCAAAGTCATCGCCGCTTTTGGGCAGAGCATTCAGATTTTGCCGGGTTCGTAAACTTGTGGGATTATTTTGAAACCCAACGCCAAGAACTATCGCAAAATCAATTGCGTAAGTTGTGCAAAAAGGAGTTTTTAAATTATTTACGCTTGCGCGAGTGGCGCGATATTCACCACCAGTTGTGTGTAGCCGCTAAAGACTTGGGTTTTAAAGCGAATGCTGAACCTGCTAATTATGAATCCGTGCATAAAGCGCTGCTCAGCGGTTTGCTCGGCAATTTGGGGTTCAATCATGAAGAGAAAGAGTATCTTGGGGCGCGCAACCGCAAATTCGGTATTTTCCCCGGTTCATCCTTAATTAAAAAAACGCCTAAATGGATTATGGCGGCAGAGTTAATTGAAACATCAAAACTCTTTGCGCATACGGTAGCTAAAATTGAGCCCGAGTGGGCATTGGCGGCCGCAGAGCATTTGGTAAAACGCCAATATTTTGAGCCGCATTACAACAGCCACACTGGGCAGGTAATGGCTTATGAAAAGGTCAGCCTCTATGGCTTAACCTTAATTGAAAAAAGATCCGTTATTTATTCGCATATTGA
>DAOORH010000105.1:0-9425 GCA_035389145.1 Cellvibrio sp. | reverse complement strand
GGCGACAACAAGGGCGCACCTTACGCATCCGACAATTTCTGGGCGATGGGTGATACCGGCCCTTGCGGCCCTTGTACCGAAATTTTCTACGATCACGGCGCGGACATTTGGGGCGGCCCACCGGGCTCACCCGAAGAAGATGGCGACCGCTTTATCGAAATCTGGAACAACGTGTTCATGCAGTTCAACCGTACGCCAGACGGTGTTTTGCATCCGCTACCTGCACCTTCGGTGGATACCGGTATGGGTCTTGAGCGTATTTCTGCCGTTATGCAGCACGTTCATTCCAACTATGAAATCGACCTCTTCCAGCACCTGTTGCAAGCCGCTGCAGAAGCAACGGGTAACAGCGATATGGAAAACAAATCGCTACGTGTAATTGCCGACCATATTCGCTCATGTTCATTCTTGGTTACCGATGGTGTTAGACCCTCTAACGAAGGTCGCGGCTATGTATTGCGTCGCATTATTCGTCGCGCCATTCGTCACGGTCATCAACTTGGTCAAAAGCAACCCTTCTTCCACAAGTTGGTAAAAGCACTCGCTGAAGTGATGGGCGATGCCTACCCAGAGTTGATAAAACTCCAAGCACAAATTGAACGCGTGTTATTGGCGGAAGAAGAGCAGTTTGAAAAGACCTTGGACAAAGGTATTACGGTTCTTGAAGAGGCTTTAACCAAAATCTCCGGCACTGAAATTCCTGGCCAAGTCGTATTTACACTTTACGATACTTACGGTTTCCCGCTCGATTTAACCAATGACATCGCCCGCGAAAAAGGCCTGACAATTGACGTGGCTGGCTATGATGCCGCTATGACGGAGCAGCGTAATCGCGCACGCGCGGCAGGTTCTTTTAAAGTAGATTACACCGCTGCTGGTTTAGATTTGCCTGCAACTGAATTCTTGGGTTACAACTCACTGGCCGAGCAAGGCAAAGTTGTTGCACTGCTTAAAGATGGCGCAAAAGTTGAGCGCTTGGTAGAGGGTGATGACGGTGTTGTGGTCTTGGATCAAACCCCTTTCTACGCGGAATCGGGAGGCCAAGCTGGCGATACCGGCTACCTGAGTGCTGGTGCTAATCGCGTAGAAGTTCGCGATTGTCATAAGCAAGGTTCAAGTAACCTACATTTAGTGCGCGTGTTAGAAGGTACTATCAATGTCGGTGATGAGCTTCTTGCTGTTGTTGATGCAAGCGTGCGTCAAGCCACTGCGCTTAATCACTCGGCCACTCACTTGCTGCACGCCGCTTTGCGCAAAGTTTTGGGTGACCATGTCACCCAAAAAGGCTCTTTGGTAGATTCAGAACGTTTGCGCTTTGACTTCTCGCATTTTGAAGCTGTTTCTGCGGAGCAGCTAAAAGAAATTGAAACCTTGGTCAACGATCAGGTTCGCGCTAACTCCAATGTCGCCACCGAATTGTGTGATATGGAACAAGCTAAAGTTAAAGGCGCCATGGCTCTCTTTGGTGAAAAATACGGCGATAGCGTTCGCGTACTCACCATGGGCGATGGCTTCTCGGTAGAGCTGTGTGGCGGCACTCATGCGAAACGTACGGGCGATATAGGTTTGATCCGCATTACGTCTGAGTCGGGTGTTGCTGCTGGCGTGCGTCGTATTGAGGCGGTCACTGGCGCTAGGGCTTTGGCTTTGTTTGACAAAGTTGAACAGCTAGTGGATGCGAGTGCGCGTACTTTAAAGGCTAATCGCGACAACTTGGCTGAAAAACTTGAGCAGTTGGTTGCGCAAAATCGCAAGCTGGAAAAGGACCTCGCAGCACTCAAAACGAAACTCGCGATTGCGGGCAGTGTGGATTTGTTAGGTCAGGCGCAAGAAGTTGCCGGTATTAAGGTATTGGTATTGAATTTGGAAGGTGCCGACTCCAAATCTCTGCGTGATAGCGTTGATCAGTTTAAAAATAAACTGGGTACATCGGTGGTGTTATTGGCCGCCGTTGAAGATGGCAAGGTCGCTTTGGTGGCTGGCGTTACACAAGATGCGACCAGTAAAGTTAAAGCGGGCGACTTAATGCGCTTTGTTGCTGAACAGCTTGGCGGCAAAGGCGGTGGTCGCCCAGATATGGCGCAAGGTGGTGGTACTGACGTAGCGGCGCTCGATGTGGCGCTTGAATCTGTATTGCCTTGGGTAAAATCTCAGCTTGGCGCGTAGTGGTTACTAACTGAAAAGACTTAAAAAGTGTGAAATCTGCTATTTTTCAGTCTTTTGGGTTAACTTTTAATGGAAACTGGTGTTTAATTGCCCGCCGTTTTGCGACCTGTTAGTTGCAAGTCTTGGCGCATCAGATTTCTACAATATAAAGCTGCTAGTTGAACATCCCCTAGTCGGCATAGTCTGTAAAGGATAGGTTGTAATGAGCTTATTGGTTCAAAAATACGGCGGTACCTCAGTAGGTTCTATCGAGCGTATTGAGCAGGTTGCAGAAAAAGTAGCTGGTTTCCGCGCTCAAGGTCACGATATGGTCGTGGTACTTTCTGCAATGAGTGGTGAGACCAATCGCCTTATCGGCTTGGCTACCCAAATTCAAGCGACACCCGATCCTCGCGAGTTGGATGTACTGGTGTCTACTGGTGAACAAGTGACCATCGCATTATTGTGTATGGCGCTGAAGAAACGCGGCGTTGATGCCCGTTCTTATACCGGCGGGCAGGTTCGTATTATGACCGATAGCTCCTTTACTAAAGCGCGTATTCAGTCAATCGATGAAGCCAATATGCGTGCCGATTTGGATGCAGGTCGCGTAGTAGTGGTAGCTGGCTTCCAGGGTGTTGACGAAAACGGCAACATCACCACGCTGGGTCGTGGAGGGTCAGATACGACAGGCGTAGCCTTAGCTGCCGCCTTGAAGGCCGACGAATGCCAAATCTATACCGATGTGGACGGCGTATACACGACCGATCCTCGTGTTGTTGAGTGCGCTCGTCGCCTCGATAAAATTACCTTTGAAGAAATGCTAGAAATGGCAAGTCAGGGTTCTAAAGTACTGCAAATTCGCTCTGTGGAATTTGCTGGTAAGTACAAAGTGCCTCTGCGTGTGCTCCATAGCTTTAAAGAAGGCCCTGGAACCCTTATTACCCTCGACGAGGAAGAATCGACTATGGAACAACCTATTGTTTCCGGTATTGCATTTAACCGTGATGAAGCCAAAGTGACTGTTGCCGGTGTGCCTGACGTACCGGGCGTGGCTTCAAAAATTCTTGCACCTATTGGCGCTGCCAATATTGAAATCGACGTTATTGTGCAAAACGTGTCGGCAGATAACACGACTGACCTGACGTTTACGGTACACAAAAACGATATGCAGAAAGCCGTTGCGGTACTTGAAAGCGTTGCCAAAGAAATAGGCGCGCGCGAAGTGCGCAGTGATGATAAGGTTGCTAAAGTTTCTATTGTGGGTGTTGGTATGCGTTCCCATGCGGGCGTTGCCTCAACGATGTTCACCGCCTTAGCGGCTGATAACATCAACATCCAAATGATCACAACATCTGAAATTAAGATTTCAGTGATCATTGATGAGCGTTACTTAGAGTTGGCTGTGCGCAGTTTGCACACCGCTTTTGGTTTGGATGCCGAACCAACAGAGAGCCGTGTGAGGGGCTAGGCTCATCTCCGCTGTTGGTTTTGTTATGGTAGTAAAATCTCTAGTCGTCTAAGTTGTTAGAAGATAGGTTGCTAGAGAAAATGTTTTCTTCCTTTTCGCGAAAAGTAGTCAATACTTAGCTTAGCCCAAAGCGATATGCTTTGGTCGCGACAGGGGTTATTCGAGAGGCGATAGCGGGCAGGAGCCCTAAGTCGTACTCTTACAGGATGAGTGAAGGAGATTGAAATGCTAATTTTAACTCGCCGTATTGGTGAAACTTTGATGGTTGGTGATGAAGTCACTGTGACCGTACTGGGTGTAAAGGGTAATCAAGTACGTATCGGTGTTAATGCGCCAAAAGATATCGCCGTTCACCGCGAGGAAATTTATCAACGTATTCAGCGCGAAAAACAAAATTCTGACGATCAAAACTCGTTTTAATTTTTGCTGCCTCGCCGATTATTAGAATAAATTTTCGACTGAACGTTCTCGCGGTAGCTGGTTTAACCACTACCGCGTAGAGTCCCACCCGTTTTTACTTCCTTGCGTTTACTATTTAATCAACTTGATGGTTTATCGATTACGCACTTTAAAATGTGCTGCGTCTTAGCTATTAAATTGCGTTTAAGTCTTTGATTTTTTTTGAAGTATGATATTATGCCGCTCCTACTGAAATGGGGCGGTAATAAAGTTTTAATTCAGTAGTTTACGGTGAGGTGGCCGAGTGGCCGAAGGCGCTCCCCTGCTAAGGGAGTATACCCTTTAAACGGTATCGAGGGTTCGACTCCCTCCCTCACCGCCATTATTCCAAACCTTTAAATAGGTTTAATAAAAAAGGCTCAATCGCAAGATTGAGCCTTTTTTATTGCGTCCGTTTTTTGAAAAAGTGTCGACAATAAAAAAAGGGATGATTGCTCACCCCTTTTTCGTTTGGTTTTACTGCAGTTAAAAATTACAGTGCGCGAATTTTTTGAATTTGCTCGCGCAATTTCTCCACGGCAATTTTATGCTCTGCAACCCGTGCACGCTCTGCAGCAACAACCGCTTCTGGTGCTTTAGCAACGAAAGCTTCATTGCTGAGTTTAGCTTCAGTGCTAGTGATGTTCATTTCTAATTTTGTGCTTTCTTTTGTTAAGCGTGCGATCTCAGCATCCTTGTCAATGATGCCTGCCATAGGCACTAGAATTTCCATGCTGCCAACCAGCGCGGTTGCAGACATAGGTTCTGCATCGCCAGCGTTCAACCAAGTCACGCTTTCCAATGATGCCAATTTCTTCAAGAATTGCTGGTTGTTTTGCAAGCGCTGCTGATCTTCCATTGAGCCATTTTTAAATAACACCGGCAAATCTTTTGCGGGGGAAATATTCATTTCGCCGCGAATATTGCGCACGCCTAGAATAACTGCTTGCAACCATTCAACATCGCTCAGAGCTTGATTATCAATTTTGCTGTCATCTGCTTCTGGGAAGCTTGCGAGCATTATCGTTTCACCTGTTGCGCCGCTAAGTGGTTTGATAATTTGCCAAATCTCTTCAGTAATAAATGGCATGAGTGGATGCACCAAACGCAAAATTGTTTCTAGCACGCGAACCAGTGTGCGACGTGTACCTTTCTTTTGCGCATCAGTTGCTTCTGCGTTAAACAATACAGCTTTGGTTGCTTCTAAATACCAGCTGCAGTATTCATCCCACACAAATGAGTAAATGGCTTGTGATGCTAAATCCAAGCGATAGCCATCTAAATTTTCAGCAACAGCTTTCTCTGCGAGTTGAAGTTTGCTAATAATCCAACGATCGCCGAGTGATAATTCGTAATCTTTACTTCCGTCTTGCCCACAGTCCTGATTTTCACATTGCATTAAGGTATAGCGCATTGCGTTCCATATCTTGTTGCAGAAATTACGGTAGCCTTCCACGCGGCCCATATCAAATTTAATATCGCGGCCGGTTGATGCAAGTGAACAAAACGTAAAGCGCAAGGCGTCTGTACCATAAGCTTGAATGCCTTCAGGGAATTCTTTGCGCGTTTGCTTTTCAATTTTGCCTGCATCTTTTGGATTCATTAAGCCGGTGGTGCGTTTTTGCACGAGGGTTTCCAAATCAATGCCGTCGATAATATCGAGTGGGTCGAGCACATTACCTTTTGACTTGGACATTTTTTGGCCTTGGCCATCGCGTACTAAACCGTGAACATAAACGGTTTTGAACGGAATTTGCGGTGTGCCATCTTCATGCTTCACCAAATGCATGGTGAGCATAATCATGCGCGCAACCCAGAAGAAAATAATATCGAAACCCGTTACCAACAAATCCGTTGGGTGGAATTTTTTCAAAAAGTCAGTTTGTTCTGGCCAGCCGAGTGTTGAGAAGGTCCACAGGCCGGAGCTGAACCACGTATCCAACACATCTTCATCTTGATTCAAGCTTACATCTGCGCTGAGATTATATTTGCTGCGCACTTCTACTTCATTGCGGCCAACGTAAACTTTACCGCTTGCGTCATACCACGCAGGAATGCGGTGGCCCCACCACAATTGACGGCTGATACACCAGTCTTGAATATCGCGCATCCAAGAGAAATACATGTTTTCGTATTGCTTGGGAACAAATTGAATGCGGCCATCTTCTACAGCAGCGATTGCCGGCTCAGCAAGTGGCTTGGTGCTGACATACCATTGGTCGGTTAGCCAGGGCTCAATTACCACGCCAGAGCGATCACCGCGCGGTACTTTTAACGCATGATCATCAATTTTTTCAAGCAAGCCAGCTGCTTCAAATGCGGCAACAATTTGTTTGCGTGCATCGTAGCGATCAACTCCGGCATATTCGGCTGGAAGAGAATTATCGATTTCAGTATTTAAGCTGCCGTCGAAATTAAAGGTTTGTGCGATTGCTAAAATTGCCGCATTTTTATCGAGCACATTAATCAGCGGCAGGTTGTGGCGCTTACCCACTTCATAGTCATTAAAGTCGTGTGCCGGCGTAATTTTTACGCAACCAGTACCGAATTCGCGATCTACATAATCGTCGGCAATGATCGGAATTAAACGGCCAACTAAAGGCAGCTCGATAAATTTTCCAATCAATGATTTGTAGCGCTCGTCGTCAGGATGAACCGCAACAGCGCTATCGCCCAACATGGTTTCGGGGCGAGTTGTTGCGACCACTAAATAATTTTTGCCTTCGGCAGTAGTGGCGCCATTCGCTAATGGGTAGCGCAAATTCCACAAGAAACCTTTTTCATCGTGGTTTTCTACTTCCAGGTCGGAAATAGCGGTATGAAGTTTTGGATCCCAATTCACGAGGCGCTTGCCGCGATAAATTAAACCGTCATCAAACAGGCGTACGAAGGCTTCTTGTACTGCCGTGGATAAGCCGTCGTCCATGGTGAAGCGCTCGCGGCTCCAGTCTACGGATGAACCCAAACGGCGAATTTGGCGGGTGATAGTGCCGCCAGATTGTTCTTTCCATTCCCAGACTTTTTTCAGGAATTCTTCGCGGCCTAAATCGTGACGGCTAATACCTTGTGCGGCGAGTTGGCGTTCAACCACCATTTGCGTGGCGATACCGGCGTGGTCGGTGCCCACTTGCCATAAAGTGTCATCGCCTTTCATGCGGCGATAGCGAATCATGGTATCCATGACTGCGTTGTTAAAACCATGACCCATGTGCAGGCTGCCGGTGACATTAGGTGGTGGAATCATCATGCAATAAGGATTGCCTTCGCCAGCGGGCTTAAAGTAGCCCTTGGCTTCCCAGGTTTCGTACCACTGGCGTTCTATAGCATGGGGTTCGTAGGTTTTTTCCATAGCAATAACAGGCTCTTCAGATGCCGCATGCGGCAAAATAATAAATATAATATAGCGATAAGTAATAGGGCGTGATTATAGCGGTTGCCCACCTTGTTTGTCTGCGCTCATGGGCGAGATTTTTGGTATTATGACGACCAAAATTGCGATAATGCCACACAGAAATTGTTGGGTATTTGGCGTCTAGTAAGCGTGTTATTGGGTATAAAACCTCTATGAATATTTTGCATGTTTCCGGTGTGTTGAAGTGGGGTGGTGGTGAAAATCATATCCAAAATTTATGTTTCGAATTGGCGCAATCTAACCCTGAAGTAAATAATATTGTCTTGTGTGTTGAAGGCGGTCAGTTTCACCAGAAGCTTATCAAACTCAATATTAAATTCTTCACCTCGCGCCGCCGTCGCCGGATAGATGCGCAGTTCATTCGTCGTATTATTCAGCTGTGTAAAGCGGAATCAATTGATTTGATTCATTTGCACGATCCTACCGCTATGCAGCTCGCGATTATTGCAGATCATTTTTCAAATTTACCGCCTTTTGTTCTCAGTAAAAAAATCTCCTATCCGGTGCGGAAGAATTTTCTTTCCTTGTATAAATACAACTACAAGAAAATCAAAAAATACTTGTGCGTTTCTGATGAGACGTACAGTGTTTTGGCTGAGGGAGTAAAAGATAAATCTAAAATTTTGACGGTTTATCACGGTACGCGCATAGATAATAAAAGTGATATTACGCCATTTAAGCTTCGCGATAAGCTTGATATAGCATCTGATAAAAAAATCATTGGCAATATTGCTAATCATTATCCCGCTAAGGATTTATTCACCTTGGTGCGCACGCTTCATCGTTTAATTAATGAATATGGCCGGAAGGATGTTCATTTGGTTCAGATCGGCAGCCCATCTAATACTACGCCTGACATTATGGAGCTGGTGAAAGCTCATAATTTGGAGTCTTATATTTCATTTTTGGGTTTTACCGAGAGTGCTTCAAATTTCATCCCTCAATTTGATATTGGGTTTATGAGTTCAAAGTTGGAAGGTATTGCGCAGTTTTTGTATGAATGCTTTTATCACCGGGTACCTATAGTCACTACTGATGCGGGCGGGGCAGCAGAAATTATTAAACAGGGTGAGACAGGTTTTATTGCAAAAAAAGGCGATGATGAAGCGCTTGCGCGTTATTTGGTTTATCTATTGGATCATCCTGAAGAAGCGAAAGTCATTGCTGAAAAGGGCAATGAATTATTGTTTAGCCAATTTATCACACCTGTGATGGCGCAAAAAACCTTGGCTGTGTACCGTGAAGTAATTGGAAGTCAAATATGACGTCAGCGAGCGACATTAAAAAAATATTGGTAATTCGTTTTCGTCGGGTGGGTGATGCGGTGCTCGGAACCTCCTTATGTTCCAGTTTGCGCAGGACATTTCCCAATGCAGAAATTCATTATCTGCTAAATGCGCCCATTGCACCTTTGTATGAAGGGCATCCTGATATTGATAAGGTGATTACCTTTGATTCGAAGGATGACAGAAATTTCTTCCGTTATATCCGTAGAGCTTGGTCTATTGTTCGCGCCAATAAATACGATGTGATTATTGATATGCGCGGTACTGTGCGTACGCTTTTGTTTTCTTTGTTGTCACCGTTCACTGCACTTCGCATTGGAACTAAGAAAGGCTACAGTTTTTTAGCATTGAATTATCCGGTGGATAATCGCGGTGATAAAACTAGCAATATGATTGAGCACAATCTGGCGTTTTTAAAGCCGCTAGAACAAATAGCAGAGGTTAAGGTCTGCAAGGATTTTAGGTTGTTTGTGACGGATGTTGAAAGGAATCACTTTCACGATTACATGCAGCAAGCCGGAATTGATTTTGCGAAACCGGTGATCTTGGCGGTAGTTTCAGCACGCCTGCCACATAAAATTTGGGATAAGGAGCGAATGAAGCAAATTTTACAGCGCATTATTGATAATTATGATGCCCAAATCATCTTTAATTTTGTCAGTGCAGAGCGTGA
>DAOORH010000104.1:0-9464 GCA_035389145.1 Cellvibrio sp. | reverse complement strand
TAAGGGGTTTACGTAGAGCTCTACCCTTAAAAGTGGGCGGATTATATCAGCCCAGCGAACAGATGAAATCCGAGTTTAGACACAAGCATGGAAAGAAAAAGCTCGTATCATCTGTTAATCTGCCCGCTCACTCCTGCCCCAATCATATCTCCACAGGCTGCAATAGCGAAAACAACACATGAATAATATTCAACAGCTTTCTAACAATATCGACCAAAAGCTAGCCCAGCTTGATCTTCAACTGGCGCGTCTAAAGCAGCAAGACTCTTCAGAGCAAATCCTGAAAGACGTAGCGGCACTTGAAGGCATTAAAAACAAGCTACAAAAATCCCGCAATATCATGTGGCAAGCTCATGAGCTACAACGCGGCAACGATCAACAGCGCCTACGCGAGAAACGTCTGCTAGGAATTACCTTATGTATTATCAGCGTCCTTGGCTTACTTGGGCTGCTACTTATCGCCCTCTCTCAGTAAATCTTTGCACCACGTTACCACTGCCCAGAAAGTAAAAAAGCCAGCAATGCTGGCTTTTTAAGGGCTGAATGGCAGCAGGTTTTTAAGCTACAGCAGCATCGATCAGCGGCTTCAATTCACCCTTTTCATGCATCTCAGTCACAATATCGCAACCGCCAATCAACTCGCCTTTTACCCACAATTGCGGGAAAGTGGGCCAGTTTGCGTATTTTGGCAATTCAGCGCGAATTTCAGGATTGCTCAATACATCCACGTAGGCGAAGCGTTGGCCACAGGCCATAACCGCTTGCGATGTACGCATAGAGAAACCGCACTGAGGCGCATTGGGTGAGCCTTTCATAAACAGAATCACAGGATTCTCGGCGATTTGTTGCTTAATATTGTCTAAAACGTCCATAAACGGCACCTCTAAAACAGTTAACGATAAAGAATAAAACCGTGCCCTAAAAACCTAGTAGCGCACTCAAGTATTCGCATTCTACCCCAGTTGCCGCCCAAACTCACCCACCCAGAGCACCAAAACTTCCCGTTTAGCTACCCCACCACCACATCCCCCACTGGCATCAAGTGCCAGTTAAGTGCAAGATTGCTTCATAGCAAAGGGCAGCACTGCGCCCGCCACCAAAATGATTCAAAGGTTATACGCATTATGTTCAAGTTAAGAATGCAATTTTTTATTGTGATGTTAATTATTTGTAGCCTACTCACCATAGGCCTGTACCTATTTATTAAATTCAGTTTTAAACAAGATTTTTGGCATTACATTGAGCAAAAAGAAACTCGTTTCGCACGGCCACTTGTAAAAGATTTAGTAGCCAACTTTCAACTACAGCACAACTGGCTGTGGATAGACGATTGGAATGACTACGTAGCAGCGACGCTTGAAACAGAAACACGCGAATATATGTATGCACAGCTCAAGAAAAATCAGAAAGAGCAAGTTGAACTAATGCCCGATAGACCCATGAATGAGAACAAAAAGATACACAAGCTACGTGAATTACGTAAAGAGACTCTCACAGAATCAGAAACTCAAGCTGCTCGCGACTGGCGACAATTAAGGCGTATGCCGCCTATGATTGCACTGAAATATATATTTTTGCTAGACGAGAAAAAAAAATTAGTAGCCGGCAAAGATCAACCACTTAACGAAGCATTTTTAATTCCACTGCTGGATGACGGTGAAACTATCGGATACGTAGGTATTCCATTTAATCCTGCGGTGCGCGATTTACAAGATGCTGATTTTGCCCAAGGGCAAGAACACAAATTATCGCTGGTGATTCTGGTGGCATTAATTATTGCCAGCTTGGCAGCGTTCCCACTCGCACACCTACTCACCAAACGCATTCACTACTTGGTTGATCAAGTAAACTTTTTCAGCAAGGGTAAATACCGCGAAAAGGTTTCATTAAAGGGCCACGATGAATTAACGGAACTGGCCAAACACCTCAACAATCTTGGCGAAGTATTGGAGCAAAGCGAGCAAACCCGACGCCAATGGGTTGCCGATATTTCCCACGAGCTGCGCACACCACTCTCTGTTTTACAAGCCGAACTTGAGGCCATGGAAGATGGCGTAAGGCAGCTGGATCGTAACGCCGTTGCACGGCTGATAACTCACAGCCAGCGCTTAAAGCATTTGGTAAATGACTTATATGAGCTATCACTTACCGATTTAGGCGGTATGACGTATCGTAAAAACACTATGGATCTAGTGGTTTTATTACGCGAATCGATCCAAGCCATGCAACCGCAATTTGCACTACAGGAAATAGAATTGAAACTGCAGATTAACGATGAGCCAGTGATTATTTTTGGCGATCAGAATCGATTGCAACAATTGTTTGTTAATCTTTTGAAAAATAGCATGCAATATACGAATGCTCCTGGCGTTACGCAGGTAGCACTTAAAATTGAACAAGATCACGCCATAATTTGTATTGAAGATACCGCTCCTGGCGTTGCCGAAGAACATCATGAAAAACTATTTGAGCGTTTATATCGCGCCGATTCATCGCGCAATAGAACTACCGGCGGCGCAGGCTTGGGTTTATCCATTTGTAAAAATATTGTAGCTGCTCACGAAGGCACAATCACAACGAGTAATAGTGTATTGGGTGGCCTCGCTGTAACTATCAGCTTTCCGTGCCAAACTCAGCCCCTAAGCAAAAAGGATAACTAATGAATATTTTAATTGTTGAAGATGAAATTGATTTAGGCGCCGTAGTGCGCGATTACCTTAGCAGTAATGATTTCAATTGCACATTGGTGCACGATGCTGATAGCGGTCTTGAAAAAATTCAAAACGAAACTTGGGATTTAATTTTGTTGGATGTCATGCTGCCAAGTAAATCTGGGAGCATTAATGGCCTCCGGCTCTGCCAAGAAGTTCGCAACAGCACCAACACACCCGTCATCATTATGTCGGCCCGTGTGGAAGAGCCTGACCGGCTGCTGGGTTTTGAATTGGGTGCAGACGATTACATTTGCAAGCCCTTTAGCCCACGCGAATTAGTCGCTCGCGTTAAAGCGATTATGAAACGCATTAATCCAGAGCAGCCCTCGCAAGATTTCCAACTGATTAAAGAATCGCTCACTGCCATGTACGGCGAAAATAAAGTTGAATTAACCTTAATTGAATATCGCATTTTAAAAACGCTATCTGCACGGCCCAACACTATAATTTCACGCGACGAGTTAATGAAAAATGCCTACAGTGATCACCGTATTGTGAGCGATAGAACCATGGATTCGCACATCACTAAACTGCGCAAAAAATTGTTACCGCTTACCGATAGAGAAATAATTCACTCGGTGTATGGGGCGGGCTATAAATTTCAACTGAGCGATAAGTAATCCCTCTATTAGCCGGCAAAAAAGTCCAAAATCGCTTTTTGCCGTTCTAAATCATTGAGAGCATCAACTTTCACAGTCTTTGCACATTTATAAAAACTGCTGTTATGAGCAACTTTAGATTGACAAACCGATGATTGAAATGAGCACTTTCGCATTACGCGCTTAAAGCAAAAAGTGAGAAACCTAAGTTCTAAATTGTTTCAACAACTCTTCAATTTTCCCTACTTGAGTTTCTAGGTGTTGCCGAGAGGTCTGCGCCAACTCACCAGCATCTTGATTGGTGCGCGCCTGTTTTAGAATATTTGAAATACTGCTATTGATATGCCCCATCTCTTGCTTTTCATCTTCTGATACGCGCGCTATGTCTCCATTCATGGTTTTAATTTGATCGACCACACTGACAATATCCGCAAAGGCATCCGATGTTTTTCCAATACGTTCCTTAATGATTAAGGCTTGCTTCTGAGCGCTGTTCATAACTTCAACAGCTTTGGCTGAACCGCTGGATAAATTAGTAATAATAGTTTCAATCGATTTAGTGGATTCCTGAGTACGCGATGCCAGGCTGCGCACTTCGTCTGCAACCACCGCAAAACCGCGCCCAGTTTCACCCGCGCGCGCGGCTTCAATAGCGGCATTGAGCGCGAGCAAATTGGTTTGCTCCGCAATGCTGCGTATTACTTCTAACATGGCACTGATGTTTTGACTATCGGCCACTAAACTGGAAATGACCTGCGAAGCTTTATCTACTTCACTGGCAACTTGGTCAACTCCCTGTTGTGCCAAAACCACAATATGATTACCCGTACTCGTGCTCAACACGGCTTGCTCAGAGGCCTGATTAGCGCGCCCTGCAGCATCGCCTACTTGATACAGAGAATCAGAAATTTTTTGCACCGCATCCGCAACCTGAGTAATTTCTTGTAACTGAGCACTGGCAACCTGTGCAGTCGTTACAATGGATTGTGAAATCTGTGTGCTGGCAGCCATAAGTGAATGATTGCCATGTTGCACTTGGCCAATTAACGCCTGTAACTTTTGCACAAACGTATTAAACGCCTGCGCCAAGCGCCCCATTTCAGTTTCACTATTTGCATCCGGCAAGCGCACTGTTAAATCACCAGACCCCATACTTAAATCTGCCAACTTATCTGTCACTACCGCTATAGGGGCAAGTATTAATTTATTAGCCATAAAATACACAAACACCGCTACAAGCGCCGAGGCAATAAAACCCAACATCAACTTTGTTTTAGCGCCAGCCACCATAGCTTCAATTTTGCTAGATTCCCCCTCTACTTTACTATCCGCAGCTTCTTCTAAGCTGGTAATGAAAGCCAACAATTCAGTCACCGTTTGATTAAATTGTATAATGTCGCTTTCGGATGCCTCACCGCTTTGCAATGCAGAAAATATTTTTTCGCGAATTTTATTAAAATTCTCTAACCGCTGATTAAGTTCATTGACTTGTTGTGGCTCGATCAAAGCTTGCGACTTCATTCGACCTAGCGCCTCACCAGCACCTTCTACGGCCGCCTCCATTTCTTTACGAGCCACGGCAGGATCAATTTGCTTTTGCTGTAAACGGTTGATGACAATAATTTGCTTCTCAAGCTCAATTTGACCTTCCATAGCACCATCTGCCGTATTCCACGCCGGGCCGGTGATATAGGTCAGCATGTTCGACATCTCTCCCGTCGCGGAATATCCCACATAGGTGTTAATACCCATGGACACTAAAAACGCTCCCAAGCCCGCAATGATGGATTGTTTGATATTCATGTTCTGCTCCTAAATCCTTCGACAGATCAACAATTTATACCGACAACTTCGGTTTTATGTTTACTTTAAAATTCAATATAAGCACGTAACCCAAACGCCAATGCGTTATCCAGTTCTGGCGACATACTAGGATTATCAATAGCGTACAAACTGGTTTGCACACTTACTGCGGAGGTCACAGGGCACAAATAACTGAGCTCCACAATGTTTTCTTTGGATAGCACATCAACATTCATGCGTAAGAATGGCGAGCCGTTTTCAACAGATGCATAGGCCAAGCCAATCGCATCATCTTCAACCCAAGCATTGCTTAAAGTAACACCAGCACCCAAATACGAATCCAACTGATTTTTATCCGCATCTGCTTGGCCATATTGAAAAAATGCTACGAGGTTTTCAGTAAAGTATTTTTCACCGATAAGATAGAAACCACTATTTGAATCACTAATAGTTCCATCAATCGGATTTTCTACTTCAGCCGTATGTTGCCACGCACCAACCGCTAATTTATAAGAGCGCTCATATTGCACGCCCCACTCAATCGCATTAAATAAACCATCCGATTTTTTAAATTTAATATGAGTGCCGCGCCGGTGATCAGGGTCGCCCGCAATACCATCGTAAGTTGCAAGCAAAAGATATTGGTGTTCACCCGCAAGCGTTAGTTGAACTGCCGCAGAGGTCGTCGAAAAAATCGAAGGGCCTACTTGAGCTACCTCTGCGCCAATACCGAAAGACGATGTAGTAAACAAGCCTGCTGATTCAAGCGAATAAAACGTAGAGTTGTAATCATGGAGACCCGCCAATAATTTAACCGAACCACCCGCAAAGCTGTGCTCGTACCAAAATTCATAGAGTTTAAGATTGTTGTCGGTTTGAATATTGGAGATGGTTTGTAAGTCACCGGTTAGATCGGAGGGCGCCTTACCATAATTCCCCAACACGTAAATAAAGACATTGCCATTATTCCACCAGCCGGCGGCTTGAGTATCTATAGCCAAGGACAAATCTAAATTCGCTAGAGTACGTGTACCTTCAGCAACACCACCGTCCAGATTAGTCACAGACTCAAGCGTGAGCGCATTAGCCCAGTCATAGGCTGGGGGGGGCTCAGCCAACGCATTTGATGGTAGAAAAGGTAATAAGAGAGAGGCTACTAAGATTCTTTTTAGCATGAGTTAAATCCGTATACTTATATAGATTTAAAAGTATAGGTCGGATTAAAAAATATGCAGCACAACAGAAACACAAAGCGTTTTTGTTGATAAATGTGCCAAGCTTGCACTCAAAGAATGCCAGCTTGGCGAGGGATACGGCGGGTTCTAATTAATTGCTTTTTGATTCCGTCTTTTCTTTGGACTCAGCGTTGTCTTTTAATTCTGTCTTGTTTTTCCAGCGAGGCGCATTTTTATGCTCAGCCTCAAACGCAGCCAATTTTTGCTTTTGTTCTGGCGTTAAAAGGTTAAGAAAATCTCTACGTCCTTTAGCTTTCAACAATTCTCTTTGCGCAATAAAGCTTGCCAAATCAGTTGATAATTTATTTAACATGGCATCATCAGCATTGGCGGCCACAGCTTCATCCAAGGCATCATGAGCAGTACGTAAGTTTTCATGTAAGGCTTTCATGCTGGCTTCGTTTGTCGCTCGCGCAGCTTTCATCGTTTCTTTCTGTGCATCACTCAAATCCAGTTTGGCACCCATGTGATCTTTGCCGTGGTACTTATGGACACCACGCTTGCCATCCATATCGCCATGATGTTTGTGATGCTGAACCTGCTCAGGGGTTTTCTTTTCTGCATCTGCCGCTTCAGCAAAAACTGCCACACTGGCAAAACTAGCGAGACTTGCAGCTGCAATAACTGCCATACATTTTTTTGCGGTTTGCGATTTAAAAGCCATTAGGTTTTCAAGAGATTTCATAAATTCGCCTCCACAGCGATGCTTTCAGTAATTAACGTCATCAACGACACATTAAGTTTCACAGTCTGCAAAGAATCATCTGCAGGTGAAATTATTATGCATGCTTGACCTTCAATGAGGGTGCAAACAATGTGGAAGCTTTATGCAAGAAAATGCGGGATTTACGTTAACGCTATAAGACCGCAACTGATTAGACGATGGGCAACCAAATTTCCGTGCCACCCATTCCCGCTTCGGGATTGTAATCTTCACCATAGCGTTCAAAAAAATGGATAGATTGTGCGTTGTGTGTAAATCCAGAAGTTGGCAGCCATTGATCAAACGCCTGATCGATTGTTTCTTTAATGCAAGAAACATGAGTCTCATGCGCAAAGACTGCATACTTATGCGCGGGCACAATTAGCGGGCTTAAATCTAATGGCAAATCAGTAAACTCTCTCACTTCACAGGCTGCCATATAGTAATAAAAGCCGTTGCTACTTTCACTGCTGCGCACACACAAACCATAGGCAACCATACTACCCTGCTGATGCGGAATCTTGCCAATATAGGGCGCAAATTTCTGCCAAAGCAAAGGAATGGTTTGCGCGCTTTGCTCGTTCAGTGGCTCGCGCAAACCCGCCAACAATAGCGGCGGCAATTCAACAAAGCGTGGGGTTAAACTCATTTTATAAATCCTTTGTTTGTGTCGCTACACTGGCGGCAGCTTTAAAGTGAGGGTCTTAATTTCTTACTCAGTTACTTTTATACCGTTCATATACCTTCTTTGCTACGGAAATAGGCAACAATTGCATTGGCATGCCCATGCCCAATTTCGTACTCGGCTTTTAACCAGCCAACCATCTCCATATGCTTGAGTTGTTTTTGGTTTTTAAGTAAGTCAAACCAATGTTGAACTGGAAACCCATATTTTTTCTCTATTGATGGGAAATATGAAGCTGGGCCAGTCACTTTTGATTCATTGGACATTCTTTCCTCCTAGAGAAATCATTTATAAAAAATCTCTCGATTGTTTGACCAACTAATTTAAGAATGTAGCGATGTGAAACGCTCATCCTTGGTAGGCTCCAACTCTCTGATCGGGCGAATTTCAACACAGCCCAAACGCGCAGGTGGAATTTTACTGGCAATCTGAATGGCTTCATTTAAATCACGCGCATCCAACATGTAAAAGCCCGCCAATTGCTCTTTGGTTTCCGCAAAAGGGCCATCGGTAATCATCGCTTTACCATCGCGCACACGCACACTGGTCGCCGTTGTTGTCGGGTGCAATGCATTCCCACCCACCATAAATCCACCCGCACGTAAATCTTCGCCACAGGCTACGCATTCTTCATTCAGCGATTGCCATTCGGCCTGTGTCATAGCATTAATGGTTTTTTCTTCGTAATAGACTAAAGCAAGATATTTCATTCGATTGCCCTCTTTTTAATAAACGCTTTTTAACAAATAGATATACATAATTTATTGGACGTGGTTCGGGTCCATAAAGGCAAATTCCCATTGGTGGCCATCTAAATCTTCAAAGCCATGGCAATACATAAAACCGTGATCTTGCGGTTCGTTGTAGATTCGCCCACCAGCGGCAACGGCTTTGCTTACAATCTCATCCACCGCGGCACGGCTTTCAGCTGAAAGGCACACTATAGCCTCAGTCGATTTTTTAGCATCGACCAATTCTTTACTGGTAAATCCTTTAAAAAAAGGCTCTGTTAACAGCATGGTGTAAATCGTATCGCTAATAACCATGCACGCGGCATCATCGTTAGTGAACTGCGGGTTGAAGCTGTAACCCAGTGCACTAAAAAAGGCTTTTGATTTTGGTAAATCCTTCACAGCCAAGTTAACGAATATTTGCGTAGCCATTATATTCACCTAGAAAATTAATTTTTATTAAACGTCACTAATGGTTTGAAGCCCGCATAAGCCATACGCGTATAATCAAAAGGCATGTTCTCGTTGCATTGTAAACGCGGGTCAACCATGACTGCCGCCATAATGCGATCGCGATCTTCACGCGACGGATACACCACCCACGCAAAAACAACAGATTCATTTTCTTTCGCATCGGCGCAATCGATAAAGGATTTACAGCCACCTGCACTGAGATCGTCACTCAGAGTTTCCCAATAGGCTAAAGCACCATGATCCATCCAAACTTCGCCTGCTCTTGTTGCAGCTTCTCGATAGACATCAATCTTATCTGTAGCGAGGGGCAACACAAAACCATCTACATATTGATTCATAAGAATGACCTCACCTTGTTAAATTAAATCGCCTTTCCGTCATAGTGATGTACAGGAATAGCATCGATATCAATATTTTCTAAACAGCGAATATTGACTGCCATCACCGTGTTTCCTTCAGGGTCTATCCCCTCACCAAAACACTGCACGCCACAAATTGCACAAAATTTATGTTTAATCAC
>DAOORH010000103.1:0-9505 GCA_035389145.1 Cellvibrio sp. | reverse complement strand
GAAAAAGAAAAGGCTCAATTGGCTTGATAAAATTGTCGAGTTTTTCAACAGCATCTGCTCAAAGCTGACCCCGCCACCACAAATATTCCCATTATTTTTGTTACCGCTCGCACCGACGATATTAGCCTTGGCTTTTCCGTTGGAGGCAATGACTATATTTCCAAGCCGATAAATGCCGATGAGGTACGCGCCCGCGTGCGCCACCAATTAGAGCGCAAAGCACTACTTAACGAACTCAAAACGCTCAATAAAGAATTAGAGCAAAAAGTGCGTGAGCGCACCGCTGACCTCACCATTGCCAACCGCCAACTGCGTGAAGAAATTAATGAGCGCCGCTACATGCAAGACAGGCTCAGTTATTTAGCAACCCACGATTTTGTGACTCGCCTGCACAACCGCAACTCCTTAGAAGCCTTTGTGTGCAGCCTACTGGCACAAGTGCAAACCGCCAGCATTAAAGCGTCTTTTATTTTGATCGACATCGACCGTTTCAGAGTCATCAATGAGAGCTGTGGCTGTATCGCCGGCGATGAACTCTTGCGCCAATTTTCAGATGCGCTTTCCGGCATACTTGCGCGCGATGATTTCTTTGCGCGCATTGGCAGCGATAAATTTGCCATAGTGACGCAAAACACAGTGGCAGATAGTAGCAACGACTTAGCTCAACTTATTCTGCAACAAATTCAACATTTTAAGTTCGTGTGGCAAGAACGTGAATTTAAGTTAGCCGCCTCGATTGCCTTGCTGCCACTCAACCGCGAGATTGTCAGCTTCGATCAAGTCATGTTAATGGCAGATGAAGTTTTATTTTTAGCCAAACGCGAAGGTCGCGGCTTAATTCGCACTTACGATGAAGCTACCAAGCGTTCCAGCGAAGACAAAGAAAATGTTAACTGGGCGCAGCGTTTAGTAGACGCCAACCACAACAAACATTTCCGTGCACATTTTCAATTGATTGAAAATTTCTTTCCTGACTCTGCGAAACAAAAAATCCGCATAGAAACCCTGATTAGAATGTGGGATCCAACCCAAGAGCGTTTGATTCCACCCGGTGAATTTATCGGCCCCGCTGAACGCTTGCATTTAATTCCCGAGCTGGACAAATGGATGATTGAAGAGGTTATTCAACTCTTAGCGCAACACTCTGATTTGCGTGAAGGAATTGAATCTGTTTCGATGAACCTCTCTGCACTGTCTATTCGCGAGCCGCATTTTGCAGATCACATTATTCATTTAATTCAGCTACACAAAATTCCACCGACCATGATTAGCTTTGAGATTACCGAAACTGAAGCCATTACCAATCTTGATATCGCCAATGAGTTTATGCAGCGTTTGCATAAACTAGGCTGCCGATTCTCATTGGACGATTTTGGTAGCGGTTTTGCTTCCTACGCTTACCTACACAAGCTGGCGTTTGATACGCTCAAAATAGACGGTATTTTTGTACGCGATATGGATCGCGAACCCAATCACTACGCCATGGTGAAAGCCATTGTTGAAATGGCACATACCCTTAAAAAAGATGTGGTCGCAGAATTTGTAGAAACTCAAGCCGTCGCCGATTTATTGAAAGAACTGGATGTGAAATGGGGGCAAGGTTTCTTACATCATAGGCCGGAAGCATTAAGTTATGAGGCGCTACTCAGCCACCTCAGTTAAAACGCGCAACGACCTCTAGCATCTATATTAATAATTAAAAGGGCTAAGACCGTGAGGGATTTTTTAAATCACAAGCTAACGCTCAATGTTTTATTTTGTCTTAGCTATTTTGTATTAGCCACGCTTGGTTTTGAGTGGGGCGCACACACTGCAAACGCCACTTTGCTTTGGCCGCCGTCTGGCCTTGCCGTATTTGGATTAATTGTTTTTGGTCGCCGCATATTACCGGGCTTATTCTTAGGCGCGCTTCTTTCTAGCCAGTTAATTTCACTGACCAACCCAGAGCACAATAGTTTTTTGAATCTTGCTATAGCCACTATTAGCGGCAGCTCAAGTATTTTACAAGCACTTCTGATTGCAAAACTTTCACACCGCTATTACCAATCTCAATTTCACGTTTCTACTGCAGCATCAATCACATTTACCCTTATGGTAATCGCCTGCTGCTGCCTTGCAGCTACGGCTAGCAATATCAGCCTCTGGCAAGCCGGCATTATTAGCTTCTCCTCCGCACTGCAAACTTGGGCGGTGTGGTGGATGGGCGATGCCATAGGCGTTCTGATTGTTGCACCGCTTTTACTGTGGCTTTATCATAAAAAGAATTTTCAAAAAAATTCACAAGCTCATGCTTTTTTTATTTTCTGTGCTGGCGCAGGCATAGTCTTATTAACTACTGCGATTGCAGGCCATAGTGAACACGATGCTTATTGTAAAAACGCAGCTAATGAAGCAGCCAATCATTACAGCAACATATCTATCAAGCTTGATGTTTCTATCGCTAATCTAAGCGCACTTCAAAATTTTTTACTTAACAGTACACCTAGCAACTTTTTTTGTTTTTTGCCGAGCACGCAACAATGTCTTATTTTTATAATAGGCCTCATCATCATCAGCTTACTAAACGCCTATTTACAGGCGCTTTATCGCCAAGACCAATTAATTATTGAAAACCAAAAGCGACTTGAAGAGGAAATTAATAGCCAAACCCAAGCGCTGCGTTCTGCCAATGACTGGCTACTGAAAGAAATTGAAGAAAAACATGAGACGCAAGAGCAATTAAAAGCCAGCGAAGCGCATATGCGCACACTACTGGATAATATTCCCGACCCCATTTGGTTCAAATCACCAGAAGGCGCTTACTTAGGCTTTAACAAAGCGGTGAGCACTTTATTTAATCGCAAGGAAAGTGATGTGATTGGAAAGACAGCTGGCGATTATATTGACGGTGATCTTGAAAAAACAATTCGCGAATATGAAAGCATGGTGCTTACTAGCACACACGCCGTGCGACGCGATTTGTGGATGTACATCCCCGAGAGGAATCAGAAGCGGTTAATGGATACCATTAAGGTTGCGGTACGCAATGAAAACAATGAACCTACCGGAATACTCAGTATTGCGCGCGATATTACCGAGCAACAACAGCTAATTGATGAGCTAGAAAAGTTTAAACGTTTTGCTGAATATGCCAGCGAAGGCTTTTCAATTATGACGCTCAAAGCAGAAACCTTGTACATGAATCGTAGTTTACAGAAAATGTTGCTGAGCAACCAAAGTATTGAGCACAACGATTTCTTAAGTTACTTTCCAGAAGATCTGCACGCTTACTGGCACGAACAAATTCTCCCATCACTATTATTAAAAGGTTATTGGCAAGGCGAACTTGCCTGCCTGCGCACCGATGGCTCGCGTTTCCCCACCAAAGAAACTTTCTTTATTATTCGTGACGACAAAGGCCAACCGATTTATATCGGTGAAGTCATGAGTGATATTTCTGAACAGAAACAAGTTGAAGCATCATTGCAATTAGCGAAGGAGGCCGCCGAAGACGCAACGCGCGCAAAGAGCCGTTTCCTTGCCAACATGAGCCATGAAATTCGCACCCCTCTAAATGCAGTGCTCGGCTACTCGCAATTGCTTATGACAGATACCAAATTATCTGCACAACAACATGAACGCATGAGTTCAATTCTAAATGCGGGTCAACGATTACTGCACTTAATTAACGATATTTTAGATTTATCTAAAATTGAAGCAGGCGCATTACATTTCCGTCAGGATTATTTTGATCTCCGCCAAGAGCTGAATGACATACTCGCACTTATGCGCACCAAAGCCATCGCCAAGGGGCTCACGCTCAACTACGACATTCAATTACCAACGCCAGCCATTATTAAAAGTGACCGCCAAAAAATTGGGCAAATTATTTTAAATTTATTGGGCAACGCGATTAAATTTACTCAAATCGGAGAAATCAACTTAAACGTTCAATTAGACAACCACGGGATTGTATTTAACATCCTAGATACTGGCCCCGGAATTTCCGAGCTGGAACTGAAGCAATTATTTGCGGCATTTAAGCAAGGAAAATCTGGCGAAGAATCGGGTGGGACAGGTTTAGGGTTAGCAATCTCCAAACATATTGCTGAGAGCTTAGGCGGTGAACTTACGCTCGATAGCGTACAAGGCGAAGGCACGCGCGCACATTTACGTTTACCCATAAGTATTGAATACAATGCTCAAATTGATAACACACAAACTGTCACCCATGCAAAACTTGCAGAGGGGTCTCACTGCAAAGTATTAGTTGTTGAAGATGACTTGGCCAGCCGCGAGATATTAGTCAATTTATTGCGCGACATGGGCTGCGAGGTAATTATGGCCACTGATGGTGTGGAAGGATTAGAGCAAGCCATTAACCAAGCACCTGATATTGTTTTTACGGATATCCGCATGCCCAACTTAAACGGTACCGATATGTTAAAAGAATTGCGCAAAACAATTGCCAAAGATGCGCTACCGGTGATTGCCGTATCGGCTTCCAGCCTTGAACACGAACGCACTTTTTATTTGGGCGAAGGCTTTCACGAATTTATTGGCAAGCCCTACCAGTTTCGCGATATTTATGCAGCACTGCATAAATTTTCCAAGGTGGAGTTTGTGACGCCAGACGATTCTACTAAAGATGAAGACCTAACTGAGAAAGCCTGCTGGAGCAACAAACAAGAATTGCTTGAATTGCACAACCAATTACAAACACTTAAAGCCAGCCTAAACAACGGCGATATGAATAACAGCAAAAAATTATTCGCACTACAAAGCCCGCAAACACTTGGCAACATAGCGCATCAAAGAATTCACAATGCTATACGTCAGTACGATTTAGTATTAGCAGAAAACTTTTTGGATGAGCTATTAGATGAAATTAATGAAGCGCTAAAGACGAATATTATTTAGAGTTGCTTATAGTTTTTAATCCATCTTTAACATAAAAGTAACGGGCCCATCGTTAACCAAACTCACTTGCATATCCGCGCCGAAAATTCCTGTCGCAAGCTTTTCGTGTTTCTCTCGCATAGCCATCACAAAATAATTATAAAGCTGCTCAGCTTCAGCCGGCGGCATAGCGCAAGAGAAGCTGGGGCGTAAACCTTTTTGGGTATCTGCAGCTAAAGTGAATTGCGACACCACCAAAACACCGCCATCAATTTGCTGCACATTGCGGTTCATTTTATTTTGCTCATCGGCAAAAATCCGGTAGGCCAAGACTTTATCAATCAGCTTATCGGCGGTTGATTGGGTATCGGTTTTCTCGATACCCAAAAGCAGCAAAATCCCCTGCCCGATTTCACCCACACACTCATTATTTACATCAACCGATGCGCGCTTTACGCGCTGAATTAATCCCAACATAATCTTAAAACAACCTGCTACGCAGATTGATCCGGCCTCTCCCCCAACTCTTTTGCCATATCATTGGTTGCGCGAATTAAGGCATCCACAATTCCAAGTTCACGCGATGCATGACCAGCCTCGCGAATAATATTTAATTCAGAACCTGGCCAAGCTTTGTGTAGCAAGTAGGCGTTATCTAAGGGGCAAATCACATCATAGCGGCCATGTACGATTACGCCGGGAATATCCGCGAGTTTATGGGCATCGCGTAGAATTTGGTTTTCTTCAAGAAATGCGTTGTTCACAAAATAGTGCGCTTCAATGCGCGCAAGCGACAACGCGCGATGTGGCTCAGTAAAAGAGTCCACCACGTCTTGATTGGGGCGCAAGGTTGCAGTGCGGCCTTCCCACAGCGACCACGCTTTAGCCGCAGTCATTTGTTGAATTTGGTTCTCACTGGTGAGATGACGATAGTAGGCATTCATCATATCGTGGCGTTCATCTTCAGGAATCGGCTGAATAAAATCTTCCCAGTAATCTGGGAATAAACGGCTTGCACCCTCCTGGTAAAACCATAATAGATCCACCGGACGACACAGAAAAATTCCGCGCAAAATCAAACCAAGCACACGCTCAGGATAAGTTTGGGCGTAAACCAAACTCAGTGTAGAACCCCAAGAGCCGCCAAACAAAACCCACTTTTCAATGCCCAAGGTGGTGCGAATAAACTCTATATCTTCTACTAATTTTTGTGTGCTGTTGGTTTGCAGTTCGGCATGGGGGCGCGAACGGCCCGCACCACGTTGATCAAAGAGCACTATGCGATAGACTTCAGGATCAAAAAACCGGCGATCATATTTACCGCAACCTGCACCGGGGCCGCCGTGAACAAATAACACGGGGATGCCATCAGGATTACCCGATTCATCCACATAGAGTTCATGGGGCGCTTCTACCGCAATAATATGGCGTTGGTAGGGTTTTATCTCAGGGTAAAAAGTATGCATAGACTGACCTTGTTATTTGCACGAGACTTTAAGTTGACCGCAGAATGTGAACTGCATGACTTATGTGTTAACTGTATGTGAGTCACAAAGCGCCAGAGCCATTTTTGGCCGAAGCAATGCTCTAAAGGTAGCACAGAGACTAGGGGCTTAGGCGGACTTTTTGGTGCATTCCACAGGTGAAGTAACAAATAACAGAAGCTATTAGGCCCTACTGACATTTATTGACAGCAGCTCGTGTAAACTTTGCACAACTCAACTCACATAACCCTATTAGATACCTAGATCGAGCACTCCATGCAACGCGCTGAACGCCTCTTTCAATTGCTGACATTGTTGCGCAACCGTCGCACGGTGATGACTGCCAAGCAATTAAGCGATCATTTGCAGGTATCTGAGCGCACGATATATCGCGATATACAATCGCTCAGCCTTTCCGGCATCCCCGTTGAGGGCGAAGCTGGCGTGGGCTACCGACTTTCACATCGCTATCAACTGCCGCCACTGATGTTTGATCGCCACGAAGTAGAAGCGCTCTTGCTCGGCGCGCGTATGGTAAGCAGTTGGGGCGATACGGACATGGCCGCCCACGCCAAGCAGGCCGTGCAAAAAATATTATCGGTATTGCCCGATCACTTGCGTCACAGCGATGAAAATTTGCCATTATTAGTGCCGCACATGGAAGACGTGCAAAAATTTTACACCGCACACAGCCAAGCTATTCGTGAAGCCATTCGCTCACGCCAGCGCGTCAGCATTGATTACACTCGCGCTGATGGACAAGTATCTTCACGCACCATTGAACCCCTAGGGTTAATTTTCTGGGGCAAGGTGTGGACGCTGGTAGCCTGGTGTCAACTGCGCAATGATTACCGTACCTTTCGGCTCGACCGCATTAACGACTTGAGTGTATTGGCCGATTTTTTTGAAACGCATGACACTAAAAGCTTGAAGCACTTTTTAGCCTTAATGAAAGAAAAACATCAACACGACAATCTTTGCAGGGATTAATACCATGACCGAAAAACATCGCTGCCCCTGGTGCGGAACTGATCCGCTCTATATGGACTACCACGACAATGAATGGGGCACACCGCTCTACGATAATCAAAAGCTGTTTGAATTTTTAATTTTAGAGGGGGCGCAAGCAGGGCTTTCGTGGATTACCGTTTTGCGTAAACGCGAAAATTATCGCAAAGCGTTTGATAATTTTGATCCTGCTAAAATTGCACGCTATACCGATGCTAAAAAAGCCAAGCTGTTATTAAACGAAGGCATTATTCGCAATCGCCTAAAGATCGACAGCGCCATTAAAAATGCACAAGCCTATTTAGCCATGCAAAAAAATGGCGAAGACTTCAGCGAGTTTTTGTGGAGCTTTGTAGGCGGAAAACCAAAACAAAATAATTGGAAAAGCATGAGTCAAGCACCTGCATTTACAGCAGAGTCAGATGCAATGTGCAAAGCTCTTAAACAGCGCGGCTTTAATTTTGTGGGCAGCACTATTTGCTATGCGTTTATGCAAGCCACTGGCATGGTAAATGACCATATAATAGATTGTTACAGGCACAAACTCTGTAAGACAGGAAAATAGTTTACATGTACGACTCTAGTGTTGATCGCGAACCTGATATGCATTATGTCTTTGTTTACGGCACCCTGCGCAGTGCCTGTGAAACCGGCGCCCATAAACAATATTTAAACAGAGCTGATTTTATCTCTCCCGCTAAAATCCGCGGCCAATTATTTATGGTGGATTATTATCCAGGCTTGGTCTTGAGTGAGACAGAGAATTGGGCGATTGGCGAAATTTATTTACTAGAGGATGAAGCGCAATTGCATGATTTGGATGTGTACGAAGGCTGCGCAAAAAAATCGCCACAGCCACATGAGTACGAGCGCCGCCTGACTCAAGTGGTGTTAACCAGCGGCGAACAAATGGCGGCATGGGTTTATGTTTATAAACAGACAACTCATGACTTACCTGTTATTAACTCTGGCGATTTTCTTAATCGCTATTAGCCTCTTCTAATGGCAGCTCCACATAAAAACAGGAACCTACCCCCTCAGTTGAAACAAATCCTATAGTACCATTCATTTTTTCAATGAGTTCTTTTGCTATAGCCAAGCCCAACCCTGTCCCTCCCACTGAACGAGAGTCAGATGAATCGGCCTGGGAAAACTTTTGAAATATTTTTTCACGAAAGCTTTCCGAAATTCCATTTCCATGATCAATTACTTCAACTTTTACTTTATCAAAACTAACATCAAGGTTAATAATTATCTCTTCACCACCAGGTGAAAATTTTGCGGCATTAGAGAGAAAGTTAACGAGCACTTGGCGTAATCGACGCGCATCTACTTTAACCATTAGATATTCATAACGCGCGCCAGGCACAATATGAACATCATATTTTTGTGCGTAAGAGGTCATGGATGAAATAGCATCATCAACTATCGGCATTAGCAGTTGAACTTCCAACTCCATCTCTAATTTACCTACCGACAACTTGTCAATATCCAACAAATCATTAATAAGCTCTGCTAATCGTTGACTATTTTTTTGCGCTATCTCTAACAAGTTTAATGCGGGCGCTGGCAAGGCCCCTAGCTGACCGCTGATTGAAAGCGATAAAGCCCCACCAATGGCCGTTAAGGGCGTTCTAAGCTCATGACTCACCGTAGACACAAACTCACTCTTTAAACGATCATTTTCTTTTAGCTTTTCTCGCATGCGTTTTACATTGGCCAATAGCGAATCAGCATGCACTGTTTCGATTTCACACTCCAAATCACCACGCGTAATCGACTGAACCACTTCTGTGGCGTAGAGCGGCTCCCCACCCAATTGCACCAGCAATTTCCGAATAAAGGTAATGCACACAAATGCCACCAACAATGTCAACAGAAAAACATAAGACAAAAGCGCAAACATTTTATTTTTATGCGCATTCTTTCGCTCATTTAAAATATCATCCAGCCTGTCAATCGCAAAATGTGCGTAACTAAAATAGCTATTGAGACCAAAAGTAAAAGCACTGTAAAACTCTTCCGACGGATAAGTAAGTTGCTCTCTATCCAAAACCTCATGTTCTGTTAGCGCAACAATATTTTGGTATTGGCTATTGATGGCTTGATAATTTTGCGCGATCAGCTCGCCACCG
>DAOORH010000102.1:0-9526 GCA_035389145.1 Cellvibrio sp. | reverse complement strand
TCGTTGCGCTCTTAATGTCGATTGTCGCTATTTCAATTGACGCACTCTTGCCTGCGCTGGGCATTATCAGCAGCGAAATTACCATGGCTTACCCCAACCAAGCGCAGCTGGTCATCAGCGCGTTGTTTTTAGGTATGGCGATTGGCCAATTAATATGCGGGCCACTGTCAGATGCAACCGGCCGCAAGAAAGTTTTATACAGTGGCATTGCCTTGTTTTTAGCGGGCAGCGTGCTGTGCTTTTTTGCGCAGGATATTACCACCTTACTGATTGGCCGCTTTATACAAGGCTTGGGCGTTTCTGGGCCTTACGTATCTGCGATTTCGATTGTGCGCGATAAATACGCGGGCCGCGAAATGGCAAAAGTGATGTCGCTGGTGATGATGATTTTTATTATGGTGCCAGCAATTGCACCGAGCTTGGGACAGGCGATTTTATTATTTGCTTCTTGGCGTTATGTGGTTGTGCTTTACGTAATTTACGCAGTGATTATTGCCCTGTGGATTTTTTTACGATTAGAAGAAACCTTGCCCAAAGAAAAGCGAATCCCATTCAGCGTAATTGGTTTTGTGGATGGTTTTAAAGAAGTGATTTGCAACCGCACCACCATGGGTTACACACTTTGCATGGGTTTATTTTTTGGCAGCTTTGTGGGCTATTTAAATTCATCGCAGCAAATTTTTCAGGTTCAATTCGGCACCGGTAAAATGTTTACCGTTTACTTTGGTGTGCTGGCCTTGGTGTTTGGCGTTGCATCGCTCTTCAATTCACAACTCGTTGAAAAATGGGGCATGCATTACATCAGCAAGCGCGCAGTCTGGGCGATTATTGCAAGCTCAGCGTTGTTTTTAGGTTTGCATTTTTTGTGTGGTATTCAGCTGTGGATGTTTATGATTTACGCATCCGTTCTGTTCTTCGCGTTTGGCTTAATCTTCGGCAATGTAAATGCCATGGCCATGGAGCCCATGGGGCATGTAGCGGGCATTGCCTCGGCAATTATCGGCTCAGTGTCTTCCATTATTTCTATGGTCATAGGTACGGCAATTGGTCAGATGTACAACAACACCTTAATACCAGTAACTACAGGCTTTTTAGTAATGACTATTTTGGCTTTGTTTCTAATGAAGTTTGCGGATAGCCAAAACACCAATCCCAACAGCTAATCGCTTTTAAGAACAACTAATAACACCCAAAAACTTCAGCGATAAAAACCGCTAGCCAGCTCAGCTGTCTAGTGGTTTTTTTATGGGTGGTAACAGATGACACTTATCAATAGATTAAAGTGGGAACTTATGAAACCAATTACGAAAATAGGCGTCCTACTTGGGGTCATAATGACCAAACATACAGACTTTTGCTGCCACACAACTATACAATGGCGAGCCATGTTGGCGCTTAATGCACCATTACACAGCAAATGTATCAACGAGTATGACGCTAAGCGTCAGTGTTGTAACCCTTAAGGTATCCCATGAGAAACACTCTTGTTCCTCACATTTTTAATTGCTTGGCACGCTTACCGCTTCCAGCTTCTCGTGCATTAGGTACCCTTATTGGCAGATGCGTATGGCTGGCCAAGGGGCGCTCGCGCAGGATAACCCTTAAGAACATTAACGCCTGTTTCCCACAACTATCCGCCACTGAAGCGCAAACCTTCGCCCAAGAAAGCCTTATAGAAACCGCTAAAACCGCTACTGAGGCAAGCGTAATTTGGCGCAACTCATGGGAGTGGCTGCAATCTAAAATTATTGAAGTTGAGGGTGAAGATATTCTACGCGCCGAATTAGCCAAAGGCCGCGGGCTGGTGGCTTTGGCCCCACACTTAGGTAATTGGGAAGTTATAGCACCTTACCTTGCCAGTATTGCCCCTTTGGCTGCCATGTACGAACCAGCTCCCATTCCGGCAATGGATGATCTCATTTTAACGGGACGCAGCAAGTGCAATATCACTATGGCGCCCACCAATCGCAAAGGAGTTTGCATACTGTTAAAAGCGCTCCAGCAGGGCAATATTGTAGGGATTTTGCCGGATCAACTGCCTAAAAAAGACGCCGGTTCAGAGTTCGCACCCTTCTTTGACCAAGAAGTCTTGAGCATGACGCTGGTGCATTCACTCATTAGCCGCACTCAAAGTCGCGTTATCAGCCTATTCGCCAAACGTGTTCCCGGTGGCTTCAAAGTGATCATATTGCCCGCTGATGAGGCTATTTATAGCGAAGACGTAGTGCAATCTGTTACTGGTTTAAACAAAAGCGTGGAAAACTGCGTGCACCTTGCTCCAACCCAATATCAATGGGAATACAACCGCTTTCGTTTACCCAAAGCCCACCAAGAGGCACGCGCGCAAAAGAAGTTTGCCTTTTCATGCAGAAAAGACTGCGATACCCCAGCGCAATAAACACCAAAAAATCTTCTGCTAATCGCCCCTCAATCTAAAAGACGTCAAAACTCAAATATAAGCACAAAAGACTCGATCACTTTTCAGACAAGATGATTGTTTTTTGTGTGGCGCATTTTTCATCACCATGTTACCTTATGTGACACATATCACATTTAACCAGTGACGGATCACTCCTACAGGTAAGGTTCGCATACATGTTAAACGTCGTCCCCTTCGTATCCCCGCTCAATGATGAACTCGCTCCACCAGAAGTAACTTATCAAGATACCTATGCAGATCTTATTGTGGATTACCTCGCCCAAATGGGCATAGACACTGTATTCGGAGTTCCAGGCGGAGCAATTGAGCCCCTGTTGAATTCACTGGCACGTAGCGAACGCAAAGGTGGGCCACGTTTAGTCGTTGCGCGCCATGAATGCGGAGCTGCTTTTATGGCCGATGGCTACTTCCGCGAAACCGGCAAAATGGGCGTGGTGTGTAGCACTACCGGCCCGGGTGCAACCAATCTTCTAACAGGCGTTGCCTCTGCCGCAGCCGATGAAGTACCCATGCTGGTGATCACCGCGCAAACTCCGCTACCCAAATTTGGTAAGCGCGCCCTGCAAGAATCCAGTTGCACAGCCATTGATACGGTCGGTATCTTCCGCTACGTCACTCAGTTTAATACGCTGGTTTCACACCACGAACAGCTTGAAAGCAAATTAGTATCGGCAATTATGGCCGCACATCGCGTCCCCAACGGCCCGGTTCATATCAGTATTCCCGCCGATATTTTGCGTTCCCCCGCCACTATCAATACCCATATCCACAGCGATTTGTTAATTCATGATTTCTCCATGTCGGATGAAACTGCGATTGCGCGTCTGTGCGAAAAAATGAGCCGTGTAAACAATATTGTTATGTATATCGGCAACGGTGTAGGCAAAGCCAGTAAGCAAATCATGGAGTTTATTAACCTCACAGGTGCCAGCTTCGTGACCGGCCCTATGGGCAAAAGTTGGGTGGATGAAAAACACCCTCAGTATCGTGGAGTCTATGGTTTTGCGGGCCACGAAAGTGCCCATGCACTGCTGCAGGATGATGATGTAGATTTAATTCTAGCCGTGGGCGCCGCACTCGGTGAACTCGGTACCAGCGGTTGGAAGGACGACCTCTTAAATACCAAACTAGTACATATAGACTCCTCTATTGAACATTTCACCCGCTCACCTATGGCCAATCTTCACGTGTTTGGCAACATAGATGTCATTTTTGACCGTCTCTTAGTAAGTGTGCGTGAAGCCCGCAAATGGGGTAGAAAGTGGGATACCCTGCACATGACCAGCACCCGCAATATCAATGGCGGCTATGCTATTTTGCGCAATCCGGAAAAATGCTTGAGCAATGAAAGCCCGGTTAAACCCCAACGGTTAATGAGCCATCTCTCGCAACACCTACCTGAAGACACCCGTATTTTTGTCGATGCCGGTAACGGCTGGTCGTGGGCAACGCACTACCTCAACCGTAGCAATAACGAAGGGCTTTATCGCATTGCTATGGGTTACGGCTCTATGGCGTGGTCGATTGGCGCAGCGATTGGCTCCGCTATTGGCAATCGCACTGCACCAACCCTTTGTATAGTAGGCGATGGCTCCTACTTAATGAGCGCACAAGAAATTACCGTAGCCGCACAACATCAACTGCCAGTGGTGTTTCTGGTATTGAACGATGCCGCCATGGGCATGGTGATGCACGGCCAACGTATGGGGCAGCAGGAATCCATTGGTTGGCAGCTCAATACCGTCAACTACGCCGCCCTCGTACAAGCCATGGGCATTGATGGCATAGTGATTGAATCGCCGGCCGAACTCGACGCACTCGATTTCAATGCGCTGTTCAACAAAAATGGGCCAACACTGATTGATGTACGCATTGACCGCAATGAAGTTCCACCCATGGGCGACCGCGTTAAAGGTCTCGCTGTCAATGGCTCAGCCACTCCCGGTGGCTAGCGTTGATTTTTGGACAAACAGTAGTCGGCTTGCACTAAACGCAAGCCGTTCCAAGTTTGTAAGCGCCAACTTTTTAGTGCAAAAAAATGGCGCTGAGGTATTTATTCAGCTAGCATGAATTCTCAAGTGGAGAGCCATGTGTGTTGCCAAATACCGACAAGACTAATCCAGCAGCCTCAAGCGTCTGCATACTGATTGTAAATAACGACCCTTCAGCCCAGCAAAAAATCCGGGATTGTTTGCTGCCCTCTGGCTATTCCCAATTAACACTTGTTGATTCAGCAAAAAAAGCCCTGCGCTATTTGCGCAACCAACCTGTTGACCTGGTTATTGTCGACGTAGATACACCAGACCTCGATGGCTGGCGGCTCTCGCGACTTATTCGCTGTGGTATTTTGCACTGCCGGGCCGATTTACCCATTGTGATTATGGCCAGCACCTGGTGCGAGCGCATCGCTGAAGTGACTGCACGCGAATACGGTATTAACTATTTGCTGCCACTCGATCACCTTGCGAAATTACCGGCCATCATCCAGCAGCTCGCGCAAGAGCGCCGTTACGAGCCGCCCAAGCCACGTTTGTTAGTCGTTGAAGATTCACCCGACACCTCAGATTTAATTGAGCGCGTACTCACCTCTGGTTTTGATATAGAAGTTGCCGCCGATGGCGCTGAAGGCTTGCAAGCGTGGAAAGAGCGGCGCCACGATTTAGTCCTGTTGGATGTGATGCTACCCACTTTGTCTGGGCACGATATTCTGATCGAAATTCAACGCACCGACCCCAGTCAACCAGTAGTCATAATGACCGCGCATACGACTATCGACCAAGCCGAAGAGTTAATGTTGTTAGGCGCGGTAGATTTTCTGCCTAAACCTTTCCGCGCCGATCAGCTGCGCAAAGTCTGCGATATTGCAATTCACCGCGAAGATTATTTAGTCAGTAACGCGCAATTCGCCGCGCGGGTAAAATCGTTAGAAGAGCGCGAATTAGAATTCCGCAACCTCTACGAAAACCATCACCAACTCCTTGACGATTTGCAGTCAGTGGTCATGGAGTTGGATGAAAATTTAACTATTTGCTTCTTGAACCGCACCTGGGAAACGCTCATGGGTTATCCCATAGAAGATTCCGTTGGGCGACCGATTGAGGATTTCACCTCGCCCGAAGATGCGCAACAGTTTGCCATTTTCAAAACCAAAATTACCGCAGCAATTCACGCGCAAAAATCCAGTACCGAAATTGAACTTTGTCTGCGTGACGTCAATCAGCAAAAAATTTGGACGCAGCTAAAAATCAGCCGCTCCACCCGCAGCGAGAAATTCTCAACACTCACCGTTTGCCTCGACAATATTACCGAGCGCCGCAAATCGCAAGAGCAACTTAAATATCTGGCCATGCACGATTCACTCACTGGCCTGCACAACCGCCACTATTTTGAATCCACTTTGGAACAACTTTCAGAAGATTCAAAACGCAATAACCGCCAGCATGGTTTGGTTTATTTAGATCTCGATCACTTCAAAGTCATTAACGATACCTTTGGCCACCAAAAAGGCGATGAAGTACTGCGCGAAATGTCGGCACTGCTCAGCCGCCGTATTCGCAAGCCAGATACATTATGCCGTTTAGGGGGCGATGAATTTGCCGTCTTGCTGCGTGATGTGAACGCACAAGCCGCGCAAGATTTTGCGCGCGAAATTCAAAAAATCATTGGCGAATTTAGTTTTCAATTGCAAGAACAGCGCATTAATTTGGGCTGCAGTATTGGCGTCACCATGATTGACGGCCACGCTCACAATGCCGAAGAGCATTTTATGCGTGCGGATATTGCGCTTTACGTAGCCAAAGGCCGCGGCCGTAATTTAATTCATCTCTATGACGCGCAAGATAACGAAAGCGATGAGTTGCGCATGCGCATCAATATCTCTCAAAAAATTCGTAAAGCCATCTCCGAAGACCGCATGGTGCTTTATTTTCAGCCCATTTACGACGTACTCAACAGCAAGATTTCTTACTACGAAGCGCTCATTCGGTTACGTGAACCCAATGGCAATATTGTTGGACCAGCTGAATTTATTCCTGCACTTGAAGCCGCCGGTGAAATGCATTTATTGGATCGCTGGATTATCAAGCTCGCAACACGCACGCTTAAGGAACATCCGAGTTTAAATCACATTGCCATCAATCTTTCAGCCCAGGCATTTAAAGATGAAACCTTGGTGCCAACCATTTTAGAAAGTTTAAAATTGACTGGAGTAAACCCCAATCGCATCACCTTTGAATTAACCGAAAGTGCGAGCTTGTTTAATTTAAATATCACTCAGCGCGTTATTGCCGAGCTGCATAAATTAGGCTGCAGCTTTTCGGTGGATGATTTCGGCTCAGGCTTCAGTAGCTTCGCCTACCTAAAAGATTTGCCCGCAGATTACATTAAGCTGGATGGTTCGTTTATTCAAAACTTGCACAACGACACCATCGACCAAGCCTTAGTAAAAGCTATGATCCAAGTGATTCAAGCGCTGGGGAAAAAAGCCGTGGCGGAATACGTAGAGAACGAAGAAATTCTACAAATTTTGAAAAGCATGGGAATCGATTTTGTGCAGGGCTACCATATTGGGCACCCTGTACCGGTGGAGAGATTACTCGCAAAAAAGACACAGGGGTAGCCGGCTAAGCAGGCTACCCGCAAAGGCTCTACAAGAGCCAATCTTTGTTTATATCCTAACTAACACGCATCTACCCCACCATCCACACGCCAAATGGCGCCTGTGGTGTAAGTCGATTCCAATTGCGCAACTATTACTGCTGCCACTTCATCGGCACTACCGTAACGACGCAGAGGAATACTCGCTTCCATTTTTGCTTTTCTCGCGCGAATGATGTCTTCATCCAAACCAAATTTGTGAATAATCGGCGTATCAATTGCGCCCGGAGCTACCGCGTTAATGCGCACACCAATAGGTGCAAACTCCATCGCCAAGCTTTTTGTCATCGACTCTATAGCACCCTTAGTACCCGCATAAAGCGATCCATTGGCTAAACCATTATTCACTACCGCTGACGAAACATTCGTGATGCTGCCGCAAGTTTTCTCCAGAGACGCCAACACCCCTTTAATAAGGTCCAGCGGGCCGCGCACATTGATATTAAAAAACTCATCAAAATCCGCACGGGTACAATTGCTCAACGGCATAAAACGCGCAATAGCAGCATTATTCACCAGCACATTCAAAGGTTTGCCTTCAAAGAGTGCCGCAAGTTTCTGAACATCTTCCGAGTTGCCCATATCGGCAACCACGCCCGTTACACCAAGCTCACTGGCTGCCTGTGCTACGCGCGCAGCATCTCTACCGCAAATAGTGACGGCATAATTTTTTTCTTTTAGTAATTTGGCAGTGGCGTATCCAATACCTGAATTACCACCCGTAACCAAAGCTGTTTTTTGCATAGTTATTCTTCTGCCGCAGAAGGAAAAATATTAATCGGGAACTTGGCGGCGCGCGGTACCTTGATAATCTATATCGTCGCAGCGCAGTGGTAAAAATGTGTCGGGCGGGCGCTTATAGGTATCTAGATAGCAAGCTGTAACACCGCTTGCGACCATACCCGCAAACATCTGATACATTTCCTGCCCGCTAAAACCATAATCCGACAAAAATGCGCAAACATAACCGTTAATATTCATGCGCTCGTCATATTTTTCAATCAGCACTTGCTCTATTTGGTAAGCCAACGCCATATGCTCGCCGGCCGACAAATTTAATTGTTTGCTAACTTTTTCCATGGCCTCAATGCGTTCATCACCTTTCGCAATAGGGCGAATATAACCAACGATATAGGGTTTACCGCGCGTTTTAGCGGCAGCCGCGGCAACAATCTCTTGTGGCGTTACACCATTTTTATATTGCTTAAGCGCGCCTTGAATAAATTTAACGCCTTCAAGCCGCGTGCGCGGACCGTAAGAGCGCGAATCTGCGGCCATAGCGCCAATGGTAGTAGCAGCAACCACCGAGGTGCGTGCGGCGCCAGCAAGCGCGCCAATTTGATTGCACCAAATACGCGGGTCCGGCCAGCTTAAGCAACCGTAAATGGCCTCTACCCAATCGGCTAATGGTTTTTCAACCAATTTCCCTGTTGCGTTTAAAATTAGAATTTGAAAATAAGATTTTTCGCCCACCAACTCTTCCAGCATAGAATAGCCGTGACTAAACACGCCCTTGCCGGGAAACCAACCACCGGTATTACTGATAACTTTGCCGCGACGCTGATCGAGGTAATCGATAATATCCAGATCGCTGTTCGTAGCTTGATTGTTTAGCAACATAACCTTATCGCTCAATTGTGTAGTTAGCATCACTTACATAAGGCATAGCGGTGATAGGTTTATTGGCGACCTCCAAACCATGTGCAACTAAACCGGGCGCACCCAATAATTGAAATAAAGCGCCGCCCGCTTTGGGTTGAAAACCCAGGTCCGCAAACACCGCCGCCGCAACTCCCGTAATAAACCAACCACTGCCGCTCGGCGCGAGTGTTTTTGCAAACTCATCACCCCACTTAAGCGCCTCACCGGCTGCTTCAAGTTTAATTAAACGCTCGGCAATTTCCGCAGCCATCAGATCTATACCGCCGTGGCGTTTGCCAAAACCTGGAGTTGGTGATGTCGGAGTTTCATCTCCAGACTGATCAGATACATCTACGTCTGGCGCTAAGGTTTGCAAATCCGCAGGATGCTGTTTTAAAAAATCCGACGGATTGGTTTTTTGATACTTACGCAAAAAGCGCATGGCATTTTCTACTTCGCCACCGCCTTGGTACTCACCGCCTAAAACAGCAGAGGCGATAGGTAAAATATGTAGCGGATTGGTTTTGCCCACGCCCACATTCATAGCTGCGCGCGTGGCGGGGTGACGTGGACCGGGGTTGATTAATGCAATCATCAAAGTTTGCAGTAACTGCGTTTCTGCTGCGCTCGGCAATTCGCCGCGGAATAACAAATAAAACACATCCACAAACGAGCGCTTATCCATCAACTCAAATAAATCGTAACCGTGGCAGAGTGCGCCTATCGCAATGTAAGGATTATCACTGCTCGGCTGCTCCGCCCATATGCGCGTGGATGCACGCGCACTAA
>DAOORH010000101.1:0-9563 GCA_035389145.1 Cellvibrio sp. | reverse complement strand
TTTATCGGCCAGCTCGCGTACATCGCAGCTGACTTGACCCTGCAAGAATTTGGCGCTGTCTGGCCCTTTAATTTCAATGAGGCCTTGTTCTAAGGGGATAAGATAAGTGGTTTGTTTTTCAGACATGGCGAAAACTCAAAAAATTAAAAAAGAACATTAAATAATATGTGTAAGTGTATCTTAAGTTGTGCGCTCATAAGATGGGTGCATTAATGTATAATCGCGCCACTTCTGATTGACTAAGGTGTATTTCGTGGAAAGAAATCGTTTATTTTGGGGCAGCCGTCGCGGCATGCTTGAATTGGATTTGGTGCTTATGCCCTTTTTGGACAATGTGTACCCCACCTTAGCGCAGGACGATAAAGAACGTTATTGGAAACTACTGGAATGTGAAGATCAGGATATGTTCGCATGGTTTATGCGTCGCGAAGATCCGGATGATATTGAATTGAAAAGGATTGTTGAAATTGTCAGAAATAACACCGGCCTCCAACCTAACAAACAGTAACCCGAACCGCGTTCATAACTCCACGCTTGAACCTCAAGGTACAAGCACAACAGGTGTCGATTTGGCACCTGTGCGTATTTCCGCTTCGCAAATTTTATTTCGTATTCAAGTGCTGATTTACAGCTCGATGCTGCTCTTCGCTAGCATCGCGATTTTTCCTTTTATATTCACCGCTTTTTATTGGCCAATACTTTGGCTGAGTTTTGTAGTGCTATTGATAGTGGCGATGCGCTGCGCATGGCTCAACAAGCATAAAGCGCCGATTCGATTAAGTGTTATTCAGAAAATTTGGCGCTTGCAAACAGCTGCAGGTGAAGTACGAATTGAACCCTGCGAAGAAATACTTTTATGGGATTCAGTGATTGTGTTGCCGGTGCGTGAGATTTTAACAAAACGCAAACATCGGATAGTGGCACTATCCGATTCTATGAGCGCTGAAGATTGGCGGCGTTTGCGGGTGTGGCTGCGAATGGGTTTGAGAAATAATCTTTAATTTCAAGTGATGCTTGTACAAATCTATATTTAACAGGGAGTCGTCATCCTCGCGTAGCGGGGATCCAGCTCTTGATTGTAGCCTGCTAACGGCTGGATCCCCGCTACGCGAGGATGACGACTCCCGTTTTAATTTAATTCTACGTATTGCTTAACTTTCTTTGCTGACCACCACATTTTGCGCTGCAAAATTTGTGGGTACTAAAATTGTATCGCGCGCGATATTGGATTTATTGGGGAAATCCATAGAGTAATGCAATCCGCGGCTTTCCTTGCGATCCAGTGCTGAGCGAATAATTAATTCCGCCACTGTGGCCAAGTTGCGCAACTCAATTAAATCGCTGCTGACTCGATAGTTGCTGTAATACTCTGCAATTTCTTTTTTTAATAATTTGATGCGATGCGATGCCCGCTGCAGACGTTTGTGCGTGCGCACAATGCCCACGTAATCCCACATAAAACGGCGCAGTTCATCCCAGTTGTGCGAGATAACTACGTCTTCATCAGAATCTGTTACGCGGGTTGAGTCCCAGGGTTGGGATTCTTCCGGCGCGTGAATTTTTGCAAGTGAATTAATAATTTGTTGCCCTGCGGATTGTGCGTACACAACACATTCCAACAGCGAATTACTCGCTAAACGATTGGCACCGTGTAAACCAGTAAACGAAGTTTCACCAATTGCATACAAATTTTGTAAATCGGTTTGGCCGTTGTTGTCTACCACGACGCCGCCGCAGGTGTAATGCGCTGCGGGTACAACAGGTATGGGTTCTTTGGTGATATCTATCCCCAGTTCTAAACAGCGTGCGTACACGGTGGGGAAATGTTCTTTAATAAATTCTGGCGCTTTGTGGCTGATATCTAAATACAAACAATCGCAGCCCAAGCGTTTCATTTCATGATCGATGGCGCGCGCGACTATATCGCGCGGAGCCAATTCCAAGCGCTCATCAAAGCGGCTCATAAAACGTTCGCCGCTGGGCAAGCGCAAATAAGCACCTTCGCCGCGCAGCGCCTCGCTGATTAAAAAATTCTTGGTGGAGGCATGATACAAACAGGTCGGGTGGAACTGATTAAATTCCATATTGGCAATGCGACAGCCAGCGCGCCACGCCATGGCAATACCATCGCCACTCGCGCCATCTAAATTGGTGGTGTAGAGATAAACTTTACTTGCACCGCCAGTCGCTAATACAACGACCTTGGCTTGGAAAACGTGAACTTGCTCGGTGTTGTTATCAAGTACATAGGCGCCTGTGCAGCGCAGTTTTCGCGAATCGGCATCGGCTTGAGTAATAAGGTTGACGGCAATATGGTCTTCAAATAAGGCGATATTTTGCTGCTGTTTAACTTGGTCTATCAGGGTGCTGTGCACCGCGCGGCCAGTGGCATCGGCGCTGTGAATAATGCGTCTGTGGCTGTGGCCGCCCTCTTGCGTGAGGTGATAATCCTCTTTACCGCTTTCTTTGGTAAAACTCACGCCCTGTTCAATCAACCATTCAATCGCGCTCTTGCTGTTTTCCACCGTAAAACGTACAGAATCTTCGTGGCACAGACCCGCGCCAGCGATAAGCGTATCTTCAACGTGGGCATCAATTGAATCTTGGTCGTCTAGTACGGCGGCAATTCCACCTTGGGCAAACCAGGTTGATCCTTGGTTCAAGGCATTTTTACTGAGTACGGCCACCTTGGCATGTTTGGCTAAGCTGAGTGCCAGAGTTAAACCTGCGGCGCCGGAGCCAATAACAAGAACATCGTGAGAATAGGTTTGAGTCATAAGTAATTTCTACAGCAATAAGAAGAACAAAGTCGTAAACTGAACCCAGTATATACATGCCAATGCTGATTGGTCAGCTAAACTCTTAGCGTTGAATCTGTCAGATTGGCTTTGTATCCCACATTACAGTGTGGAACTTTTGCTATAAGCACCGGTCAATGGTGCACAGGGCAGCAATAACAAACTAGCGATTGCTCGCAGTACTATTTCCAGTTTTTCGCAGTTACTTAGTGTCAGCATGCATTTATCCTGCGCTGAATTTTATGGTCTTGGCCAGTTTTTAGGCGCTAAGACGCTTGGGGGTTTTAGAATGACAGCGCAAGTAGCGCCCAATCTTGATGTCGGCATCGATGTCGATCAACAGCTAGTAGAGCGCGTACAAAAGGGAGATAAACGGGCTTTCGATTTGTTGGTGCTTAAATATCAGCACAAAATATTCGCCGTTATCAGCCGTTTTATTCGCGATCACGCCGAAGTTCAAGATGTAGCGCAAGATGCTTTTATTAAGGCCTATCGCGCCTTGCCCAATTTTCGTGGCGAAAGTGCTTTTTATACGTGGATGTACCGCATTGCGATTAACACCGCCAAAAACTATTTGGTAGCGCGCAACCGTCGCCCACCCGCTAGCGATTTAGATGTAGAAGATGCCGAGTTTTTTGCAGGCAACGATGCCATGCATGAAATGAATACTCCAGAGCGCAATTTGCTGCGCGATGAGCTGCAAGCGGTTATCGATCAAGCTTTTCGCGATCTACCCGATGACTTGCGCATGGCAGTAACCCTGCGCGAAATTGATGGTTTAAGTTACGAAGAAATCGCCGAAGCTATGGATTGCCCGATTGGTACAGTTCGCTCACGAATTTTTCGTGCGCGTGAAGCGATCGATAAAAAGATTCAACCGCTAATTGAGTAGTTTTTGTGTCACCCAATGAATACGAATGTGTAACCGTTTGTGTAGATGAGTAACCCGAAATCGCTAAAACAAGACATTCATGTAAATATGCAAAAATTGTGGATATAGGCTGAACCTTTATAGTTCATTCGAGTCATAAAGGCAGCAGATAAAAATTCTTGTTTTAAGTGCTAATTACGTTTCAGACTACTCTTGGTTAGTCCTTTGATTGATAGCTAAATAACAGGTAAATCGCAGATGAGTGAGCAAAACCGGCCGCAACCCCTCGCCGAATCAATATCAGCACTGATGGATAATCAGGCGTCTGAGCTTGAGCTACAGAGAATCTTAAAAGCCAGTGAGCAGGATGCAGAGGTCAAAGCGGCTTGGTCACGCTATCAAATTGCCAGTTCGCTCATTCGCGGCGAACAAGCACCTGTTATAGGTTCCGATTTTGCGGCGCGTATTAGCGCAGCAATTGATGCAGAAGAGGCGCTGGTTGAACAGCCTGCACCGGCTGCTAAAAAAGCTCAGCAGGGTTGGTTTTATCAGCTAGGTCGCGTTGCCTTAGTAGCTTCTGTGGCAGGCGGCATGATTATTGGCGTGGGTACTACTCAGGTTGTTACCCAAGTTGCCAGCAATACAACAGTGGCACCAGCATCTGTTGACTCTGCAGTAAACCTGCCGTCAGGTATCAACAGCCCAGCTATCAACACTCGGACTGTTGCAGTGCAAACTGGTTACGAAACTCGCCCACAAGAAAACCGTCGCGTTATGTTTCAGCCTCGTCAAGCGGGCACAACAGTTTCAGATGAAGAAGTATCGCGTTATGTAAACCAAATGATTAAAGCTCATTCTGATAATGCAGCTATGAACTCTGGCCAAGGTGTATTACCTTACGCACGTGTAATCATCACTGACGAAGAATAAGTTATGCCCAAAATTTCATTGTGGTTGTCGTCCTGTTTGTTTGTGGCGATAACCGCATCCGCTCAAGATCAAACATCATCCGCTCCGACAGCCGCTGTATCTGAAACACCCGCCTCCGCCAGCATACCCAGTGTGCAGGCGCTCCTTAGTAAAATGTCTCAAGACGCCACTCGTATTAACTATCGTGGCTCCTTTACCTACCAGAACCAAACCAGTATTGAGCTGCAAAGCTTTCGCGTAGAACACTGGCTTGAAAATGGTGTCGAGCATGACCGCCTGCTATTTCTTAACGGCCCAGAGCGTTTAATTGTGCGCGATGGTCAGCCAGTGGACTGCAAAGCCATGGGAGATAAGTTGCTGCAGGGTAGTTTTTCGCAAATGGGAAAAACACTGATTCAAATGGATCAGCTTTATCAATTTGAGATTCGTGGTAGAGAGCGCATTGCGGGGCGTTGGTCGCGAGTGCTGCAGGTGATCCCAAAAGATCCCTATCGTTATGGATATTTTTTAAGTATTGATGAAGATACAGGCTTGGTACTTAAGTCTTGGTTGGTTGATGAAAATGCGCGTCCCTTAGAGCGCTATCAATTTATCGCGCTTGAACTTAATCCTGATATCGCACAACTCAAAGCGCAAGTATTGCCGCGTCAACACAGAGCTATCGCCGATGTAACGCCGTGTAATCCTACTGAGCAGACTAAACCTTCTGCGTGGCAGGTCGCTTGGGTTCCGCCAGGGTTTGTTTTTGCTGGCCAACGCAAGCTTGCCACTGGGCAAGCGATGTTGATGTATACAGATGGGTTAACGACTTTCAGCATTTTCCTTGAGGCGACGACTAACTTCGTGCCAGAGGGCGTAGGTAAACGCGGTGCGACCTTGGCTAATATGTCTCGGTTAGTGGTTAAGGATGTTGTCTATAGGGTAAGTGTGGTGGGTGAAATACCTGTCGCCGCCGCCGCAAAAATCGCGCAAAATATTACGGGGCAATAGCCCCGTTTTTATTTCTGCAATCCACTTCTTTGGTGTTCCCAATGATTCTTGAAACTGGCCGCATAGTCGGTATAGAGCCGCAAGGGCTATGGGTAGAAACTATTCAGCGCTCTGCTTGTGGTTCGTGCCAAGCGCAAAAAGGTTGCGGTCACAGTGCTTTGGCCAAGTTTGGCGCTAGCGCCTCGCGGTTGTGGGTGCTCTTGGAAGGTCGCGATGCCAGTCGATTTAGTCTGGGCGAAGAAGTACAGATTGGGGTGCCTGAAGAGGTTATCGCGGGCGGCTCGCTCTTTGTGTATATGCTGCCGTTGCTCACCATGATTGCCGCAACGCTCACAGCTCATAGTTCACAACTAAGCGATGGTTTGACTGCTATTTGCGCTTTGCTGGGGTTGCTAGTTGGCGCTGCTATTGTACGTTGGTGTTCCCATCTAATCCGTTTTGATAGCCGCTTGCAGCCAGTATTGGTTGACGCCCAAACGAGCGTGCAGGTAATTGCACACTGCGTACAGGAGTAGTGGTGCGGTGCTGATTATAAATTCCCATGTCCATATTCCGCTGCACGAAATTGAGCTCACGGCCATGCGTGCTCAAGGTGCTGGCGGGCAAAACGTCAACAAGGTGTCGAGTGCGATACATTTGCGTTTTGATATTCATAACTCATCCCTCAGTGAATTTTGCAAATCCAGATTACTCGCCTTGGATGACAAACGTATTTCAAGTGACGGCGTGCTGATCATTAAAGCGCAGCGCCATCGTACCCAAGAGCAAAACCGCTCCGATGCTTTGGCGCGCTTGCAAGAAGTTGTGGTGGAGGCGATAAAGATTGTAAAAAATCGCCGCGCTACCAAACCTACTTATGGTTCAAAACAAAAACGTATGGACGGAAAAGCAATTCGCGCGACGATTAAATCGGCGCGCGGAAAAGTGAGCCTAGATTGATTTTTATTCGGTTTATTTTGCTGCTGCGTTACGCAGGTTAACTGCTGCAGGAACTGTCATATCCCGCCATAAGGATTGTTGAAATTCCGCAAAATTTTCACCGCCTGTGTTTAACAACCAATCGACAAGTGCAGATGCTACGTCTGGGTAAACTACCGGAGTGGGTTTCATTAATGGCAACCAGCGTCCAATCGATGTTTCATCTAAAACATTGGTTGCTGAACCATAACCTAATTGTGTTAAGGCCAAAGCGTTAGAAGCCTGTTCCATTTGCCCTGCAACTGGTTGCACTAATAATTTTTTACCAAGTTGAATGGCTTCGCTGGGCAACTCAAAACCAGCGCTGCAAATAACGCCTTCGCATCTGTGTAAATCTTGCTGAAAGCCTTCGCGCGAAAATGGGCGAATATGAATGTGGCCATCATCAATGGGCTGCGGAACATTTTGATAGATAAAAAATTGATAATCGGGAAATGCGCGCAATTGTGGCACTATATCGTCCAGCCCTGCAAAGGGTAGATACACCAAATAATGTTTTGGCAGCGATTGGTTGGGATAGTGTGAAGGCTCAATCAACGGTGGCAAAATGGGTTGATTGAAATGATGCCAGTGCAAACCAATAGCTTGGGTGACAGGAGCGAAATTTTGCATAAACCAATCAGTGACGAGATTGTTATTTTTCTTGGGGATTTTGTGCAAGAAAGAATTTTGATGAGAAATCCCAATCACTTTTTTGCCGGCGCGTTTTGCTGCGTGGGCAGAAACTGGTTCAAAATCATTAATAATTAAATCGTAACCTTCAACATTTACTTTTTTAATATCGTCATTGAGTTGCATTAAATTCGCTTGCAACGCAGTTTTTAAATAGAGAATTCGGCCGCTTTTAACGGCAAAGGTCAAACCGCGATAGCATTGAAAATCCCCAAAGGCTTGCATATCAAAAAACTCTTCACGGGGGCGGCCAGAAAATACCCAGTCAACTTGCACGCCCTTGGCAGCAAAAGCTTTCGCCATAATGCGCGCGCGGGTTACGTGACCATTGCCTGTACCTTGAACGCCGTAAAGTATTTTCATAAAGTGGCCTCTGGTGAATGTCATTAAATTTAATGTTGGTTTGCAAAACGCCTAGCTAATTTTTGGGGCTGGCTACTTTTTCTGTTAGCACATCTTTTTGTAACATCGCTCTTGCATAATTCGGCTGCGTTAAAGATAGACGCGGTTTGAAAAAGCCTTCATCATTCGCGGCTTTGCGTGCAAGAGCTTTTGCGATACCAGAAATATCACCGCCGTGTGACTTTTCTGTTAAGAAACTATGAATTAACTGTGACAGGGCACGGAATTAACCGTGACAAGAGCGCGTCACTCACAATCGAATCTGGAGAGTAGGAATGAGTAAACCTGGTAAAACTGGCATCGCCCGCGTAATTGATGCGTTTGGTTATTCCATGAAAGGCTTTGCGGCTACCTGGAAGTTTGAGGCGGCATTTCGGCAGGAGGTTGTGCTGGGTTTAATTCTGACTCCTGTGGCGTTTTGGTTGGCTACAACTCACATTGAGCTGATCTTGTTGCTAGCGAGTATTTTTTGGGTGTGGATGGCGGAATTAGCGAATTCTTCGGTAGAAGCGGTGGTGGATAGAACGGGTTCAGAGCGCCATGAATTGTCGGGCCGAGCTAAAGACATAGGCTCTGCCTTGGTGTTTACTAGCTTGATTCTCCTGGCATTGGTTTGGGGAATTATTGCTGCTCATCGCTTTCTTCCTTTATAGATTCAAGTATTTAATCCCCCCTGCAAGTGGCTCGCGCAACAGACCCAAAGCCTAAAGTTCAGGTTTTGGGTTTTTCTTAAGTAAAAAATCCAACATATAAACTCTAAAATAGCGTTGTGCTTCACGGGCTTTTAAAGTAAATTACGCTCATTGTTTATTTATCATATTTATATGGACAATATAAAACCATGAGCGTTGAAGACTTTTCTGTTAATGACCACACCCATCGCCGCTTCAACCCTTTATCGGGTGAGTGGTTGCTGGTATCGCCACATCGCAACAAGCGCCCATGGCAGGGCCAGCAAGAGCCTAACCAATGGCCTGAAAGTGTCGGACACGACCCTAAGTGCTTTCTTTGTCCTAGTAATACACGGATCGGTGGTGAGCTGAATCCCGCCTATAAAACGACTTATGTGTTCACCAACGACTTTGCTGCCTTAATGCCGCAAGTGCCGGATGCACCAGCTTCGGCTGATCCGCTGTTTCAAATTCAGGCAGAACACGGTACCAGCCGTGTGATTTGTTTTTCACCGGATCACAGTAAAACCTTGCCGCTGTTGAATGATGAAGAAGTGTTAGCAGTGGTGAAAACCTGGATGACCGAGTCAGCCGATTTGGGTAAAACCTACCAGTCAGTACAGATTTTTGAAAACAAAGGTTCGGTGATGGGATGTTCAAACCCGCACCCGCACGGCCAAATTTGGGCGCAAACCCAGTTGCCGAGTTTGGTTCAAAAAGAAGACGACAAGCAGCGTGCCTTCTATGCAGAGCAGGGTAAGTCCTTATTGCTTGATTACGCCCAAAAAGAAATTGAATTGGGTGAGCGCGTGGTGGTAGAGAACGAGGATTGGTTAGTGGTTGTGCCTTTCTGGGCGGCATGGCCATTTGAAACCTTGCTGTTACCGAAACAAGCGCGTGCGCGTATTACCGAATTAACTGAACCAGAACAAGTCAGTTTGGGTGCCATTCTGCGCGATATCACTGCGCGCTACGACAACCTGTTTGAGTGTTCTTTCCCTTATTCCATGGGCTGGCACGGCGCGCCTTTTGATGCTGATGCCGCTACAGCAGCAGATACAGCGCCTTGGCAGTTGCATGCACACTTTTATCCGCCTTTATTGCGCAGCGCGAGCGTGCGTAAATTTATGGTGGGTTATGAAATGATGGCTGAACCTCAACGCGATTTATCGCCAGAGCAAGCCGCTGAACGTTTACGTCAACAAAGCCCAATTCATTTTCGTACGAGGTAGTAGTGAGTGAGCATATTAA
>DAOORH010000100.1:0-9570 GCA_035389145.1 Cellvibrio sp. | reverse complement strand
TGAGCGATTGATTTAACGTGAGCCACAGCAGCAGTGATGGCTTTGTCGATACCGCGCTTCAAATCCATTGGATTCATGCCAGCTGCAACAGATTTCAAACCTTCGTTTACGATAGCTTGCGCCAATACGGTTGCAGTCGTGGTGCCGTCACCCGCGTCATCAGAAGCGCGTGAAGCAACTTCTTTCAACATTTGTGCGCCCATGTTTTCAAACTTATCTTTCAAGTTAATTTCTTTGGCAACAGAAACACCGTCTTTAGTTACGGTTGGCGCGCCGAAAGATTTTTCCAATACTACGTTACGACCTTTTGGGCCGAGGGTCGCTTTAACCGCATCAGCCAGAATGTTTACACCAACCAGCATACGTTGACGCGCGTTATCGCCAAATTTCACTTCTTTTGCAGACATAATCTTCTACCTTCAATAATTCGTTATCACGGGGAAATCATTCGATTTCAGGGGATTCTTTATTGGAATCAAACGAGCGATTTAGACCAATACGGCCTTGATATCGCTTTCGTTCAAAATCACTAATTCTTCACCGTCGATGGTGATGGTGTCGCTACCGGCGTATTTACCGAATACAACTACATCACCCACTTTTACGTCTAAGGCACGCAATTCACCGCTGGCCAATACACGGCCATTGCCTACAGCGAGAACTTCACCTTGGTTTGGTTTTTCTTTAGCTGCACCTGAAAGGATGATGCCACCAGCAGTTTTGGTTTCTTCTTCTTTGCGGCGAACCACAACACGATCATGTAACGGACGAATTTTCATGGACACAAGTCTCCTAAACTAGCGTTATTAACTAATCCAAGGCGCAGCCTCAACAAGGTGAAAAGGCGTTACCTCAGCAATTTGGAAAATAGTGGCGATTTTGAGCTTTTCAAGATCACCGAAAGCGCGAGCGATGCAGCAGCTCGCTATGCAGCAGCTCGCTATGCAGTGAGAGGGATGTGGGGTTGGGATTGGAGATTTCAACTCTGTCCCCACAAAATAACCATAAAAATCTTGTGGGAGCTTTAGTTTTAACGATTTGGGTAGCTCTGACGAGATAACCCCTAGAGAAACACCGCTCGTACTGAGCTAGATCTACTTATCAAACTTATGTTCGATGACTTGCCCTTCAATAACTTTCTCAGCGGGCTTTGCCGAACCATCGTGTTCATAGATATTTCCTTCATTGGCAGCGCTTGGGCCTCCAAAACCACCAAACCCGCCCTTTCCAAAACCGCCTGCTCCAAAGCCACCAAAGCCATTCTGACCAAAGCTGCCATTAGCAAAACCTTGGAACTGACCCTTTTTAGCGAGATGACGCGCAAAACCATTGCGCACAAACGGCAGCAAAATCAGCAGTGCGAAAAAATCACTTACAAAACCGGGAATAATTAATAAGATTCCGGCAAATGCCTTAACAATACCCGTGGCCAGCGGGGCTAAAGGCGATTCGCCGGGTTGTACGCCCTGAGCGGTTTTCATCATGGCGTTAATACCTTGGCTGCGCATCAGCTTTAAGCCAAAAATAAAGCCCGCCACCAAAAGTACCAGCGTTGCCCAACCGCCCACATAATCGCTCATGGAGATAATCGACCAAATTTCGATGAATAGAAGCACCAACAACCAGATCAAACCTAACCGCATTTTTGTTTACCTCGAAAAAAATTGTGGCATGATTCTACCATCAAATCTTCCACCAACCTTGAGCGAAGCATGCAGGACTCACAAAAACAAGCACGCAAAGAAGCCATTTACTTGGCACTTGCGCAAATCCCCAAAGGCAAGGTTATTACCTATGGCAATTTAGCCAAACTTGCGGGTATGCCTAATGGTGCGCGATTAGCAGGGAGACTTATGTGCGAATTGCCAGAGGGCTCCAACTTACCTTGGCATCGCGTGATTAATGCACAAGGTAAGCTTTCTATGCCAATAGATTCAGCGGGTTACTGCGAACAATTACGACGCTTAAAGAAAGACGGCATAGATGTTAATAATGGCAAAATTAAATTATCGATTTACGGTTACAATCCGTAAATCCTAAACGAGCGCAGTACCCCTTTATGACAACCACCACCTCAGTACAAGACGAAAAAAATAATTACAAAGGCTGGCGAGGTATTCAACGCGCATTTGCCACACCCTCTGCATTAACTATGTTGTTTTTGGGGTTAGGTTCCGGCCTGCCATTTTTATTAGTGGGCTATACGCTTTCTACTTGGTTGCGCGATACGGGCGTGGCCTTAAGTGTGATTGGCTTAGTCAGTTACGCAAGCTTTTTTTACGTGCTGAAATTTTTGTGGGCTCCCTTAATTGATCGCTACCCGCTACCCTTTTTGGGGCGACGCAAAGGCTGGTTGGTTTTATCGCAAGTGCTGTTAATAGCCGCGCTTGCAAGCATGGCCATTGTAGGCCCAGAGTCCTCGCTACTCATCTTCACAATACTGGTAGGCTTAACCGCGTTTGCAGGCGCAACTCAAGACACATTGGTTGATGCCTATCGCATTGAAATTGCACCGGTAGAATCACAAGCAGCACTCGCCGCCACTTATATTTTGGGTTATCGCTTAGGGTTAATTTTATCCGGCGCCATTGCACTTTACTTGGCCGAACTCTTTGGTTGGAGAAATGCGTATCTAGTCATGGCAGCATGCATTTTGCTGCCGCTTGTTGCGGTACTTTTATCCAAAGAACCAACACCAGATAAAGTGTTGCGAATCCGCGAAATTCGCATTCAAGATGCATTTCTAAAACCTTTTCAAGAATTTTTTTCGCGCAATGGCGTTTTGCTCGCGCTCGCCTTGTTAGCGTTTGTGGGGCTCTTTAAATTGCCCGATCAAATGATCGGCGTATTAGCCGGGCCCTTCTATTTAGATTCAGGTTTTACCAAAGCGGATATAGCCACAGTATCTAAAGTTTATGGGGTTTGGATTGGTATCGCGGGTGCATTTTTAGGCGGTGTTTGTGTTGCGGCGTTTAATATCAAACCTATGCTGGTGGTTGCGGCAATTGCAGTTTCAATTTCTAACTTGGCTTATTTATTAATGGCTATGCACCCTTCCGAGCAATGGGCATTTTTTGCGACGATTAGTGCTGATAACTTATCGCAAGGTTTTGCGGGCGTGGTGCTGGTGGCGTTTATGTCTAGCCTGACAGAACGTAATTTTACCGCAACGCAATATGCGCTTTTGGCATCGCTAGCAAACTTACCGGGAAAATTTATTGGCGGCGTTTCTGGTTATATTGTAGAGGCAAGCAGCTATCAAACTTTCTTTGTGATTAGCACCTTATCAGTGATTCCGACATTGTTATTGCTGGCATGGTTGTGGAATAAGACGCATACGAAATAGAATTTTTAATGAAGCGTTTTAAATCCCTCCCAACCTCCCTTTTTCAAAGGGAGGGGCTATACCTCCACCGACTAAAAAAAGATTTAATGTGGCACATTCAGCCTCCCCCTTTGAAAAAGGGGGAATGAGAGGGATTTAATTTTTAATCTCTAAAATTGGTATACTGCAGCGGTATTTCAATATCCGCAGCGCGCAACATCGCCATGCACTCTTGTAAATCGTCGCGCTTTTTACCAGTAACGCGCACTTGATCACCTTGAATAGATGCCTGCACTTTCATTTTTTCGTCTTTAATCATTTTGACGATTTTTTTAGCAAGCTCACTTTCCACACCTGTACGCACCAGAAGATCTTTCTTCACTTGCTTGCCTGCGGTTTTAACCGGTTTGATCTCCAAACAAGAAACGCCGATGCCGTTTTTGTGCAAAGCAACTCTTAACGAATCCAACATAGCATCGAGTTGATATTCGTTATCCGCGATCATAGTGATTTCATATTCTTTGCGATCAAACTTGGCATCTACACCTTTGAAATCATAACGGCTAACGATCACCTTACTTGCTTGATCGACCGCGTTGGTGAGCGCATGTTTATCAACCTCTGAAACCACATCAAATGATGGCATTGTTAGTTACCTCTACAAACGTAAAAACGAAAATTAAATAAAAATTAAATAAACAAAGTAGCAAACGCGATGGCGCCAACCCAGAACAATAATGAGCGTGAATAAAGCGGCACGCTTGATTTGACGAGGGCAAAAGAGTACGCAGGTTCTGCTTGTGGGTTGAGGGTAATACCCACCAAGTCTTCAATAACGTCTTGTGCAATTTCCTCAGCTTCTTGTTCTGCTTCTGCGCGATCTTCAGCAGACTCTTCCGTTTCTTGCGGCGTGATAACACCAACAACTTGCGCAGGCTTTATGTACAAATCGGTCGGCGCACCCAAGGCACCGCGCAAACTGTTATTTAAAATAGTCATGGATGAGTTTTCAGTATCCACCAAACTATCGCGCAGTGGGCTGCTATCAAAATTACCTACAAATGCCCAAGTTAAACCCATCAAACGTACAGCGGGAAATTCAATTAACCACAACCACTTTTCTGCCAATAGTGCTTCATTGGAATTTGGGGCGGTTTGCTCGCGATAAATTGCACTTAGTCGATACAAAAGTGCGCCCACGGCGCCAGCGATAACAAACCAAAACAATACCGCAAAAGTACGCTCAAAGCCGCGATAGCTAATTACTTTTAAGGCTTGCGTATGCAAGTCCTTCCATTCGTTTGTAGTTGTAGAGCTAATATCATTCGCCGCGCGACCGCAAAGATCATCAACCAATTTACTGGCCGCCACTGAATCGCCACGGTTGGCAATATCAATATAATTATTTACATCTGCTAAAAAATCACCGCGCCCCAAGGAGTACAAGAGTACAGGCACATATAAAAAGAACAGGAAGTTAGCAGATAGAAAATAGACTATCGCCCAAATAAACAACACCATGACCAAGAGGGGCAAGGCAAGCGCCAAAATCATGGGCAGTAAAGGAAAAGAAGAAACTGCAGGCAAGCTACGCAGACGACTGAGCAACCAAATAAACCAACCATCACGCTGCAAAATACTGGCAGTCGAACTCGACCAGTACATAATCGCTAAGACAGCTATTAAACTTAAAAAAATCATAGGTTTCTCTTTATAAAATCAGTTGTCATCTAGCAGTTTGTAAAAACGATCCCAGTCAAAAGCCTCGCCGGGATCTGTTTTACGCGCTGGTGCAATTTGGTTGTGGCCGACTATACGCTCAGACGTAATCAGCGGGTAAGCCACCAAAATCTGCCGGGTCACCTTGGCGAGCGCATTATATTGGGCGTCAGTGTAAGCAATATTGTCGCAACCTTCCAACTCAATCCCAATGCTGTAGTCATTGCAGTTTGCAATCCCCTCAAATGAGGATGCACCTGCGTGCCATGCTCGGGCCTCAAAAGGGACAAATTGAGTAATAGCGCCATCGCGCTCTATAAAGAGATGCGCAGATACCTGTAACTCAGCAATGGTTTGAAAATAGGGATCTAGCGAAGTATCGAGCTGATTAGTAAAAAATGACTTTACGCAGCCAGTGCCAAATTGACCGGGTGGTAGGCTGATATTGTGAATTACGAGGAGACTTACGGATTGCCCTTGCGGGCGCAGATTGGCATTAGGCGATGGGCACTGCACTGCGGCGGTTAGATAGCCATCTTTAATACCGCTATATTTCAAATCAGTTTCATTTGAAATCACCCAATGCCCGCCTTATGTCGCCCAGATTACTCATTAATGAAGTGGGCATGATAAACCTAAGGCAGGGCATTTGCACTCGCCTACCCTTCCTCGCTAATACTAATTAAGAGCGCAGAGGCAGAGTGCAAGAGATTGCTACAGAGAGGTCAAAAAATTTAGCGATTGTTACGCAGGTTCCCTATAACCGCCTCAAGCGCACGGTCAAACAACATACCGTCATCAAGAACTTGTAAGCGGCCAGACTTAAGTGCTAAAGCCAAGCTCATGCGGGTTTCTTCAGCAACTTTAACGCCAGAGCGATTCACAAAAATATATTTGCCGGTTGCACGAATAATCGCCGCAAGACGGCTGCGGAATTTCTGACCGTCTTCACTCTGCATTTCAAACCAACTGCCTTGAGTAATATTGCCAACCAAGGCTAAATGCTGATCACCCTCTGGCAGACTATCTGCACTTTCTGCAACGATGAGCTCATCACTCATCACCACGAATGTTTCCAGCGATTCAAGTGTTGCCCCCACAGGAACCAGTGGTTCAATAATCGCAACATCTTCTAATACAGGAACTTCAAGAGCAGATTCTTCCTGTAAAACAGCTTCGGAGGCAACATCCTCCAGCAAAACTTCAACCTCAGGCGCAGTCTCAGCAATTTCTGTGACCACAGCGGCTTCTACCGGAGCAGACTCAACAACAGGTTCAACGGCTACCACTTGCGCAACAACGGCAGCAGGCGCATCAACCGCTGTTTTTACAACAGGAATTTCAGCAACGTTTATACGAACAACTGGCGCGGGAACTTCTGCGAGCTTAACCGTTACTTTCGGAGCAACTGCCGCAGGCACCTCATCAATTTTTGGTACCGCACGCAAACGCGCTAAATGCAAGGTTTCCAGCTGTTTGAACAGCTGTGTGGTTTCAAATGGACTGTAAGAAATATCCTCCAAACCTTCGCGCAACTTTTGCAGTAATTGCGGCACGAGTTTTAATAAACCCTGACGATTCTCTTTAGACATAGGCGCGGTTAAGCTCCACACCAGTTGCTGTGCGGTGCGAATACCTGCCTGCCACTCAGCACTCTCAACGCCCTGCTTTAAAGAGATAATAAAAAGTACATTACCCCAAGCATCGCGCAATAATTTTTGCGCTGGCGCTGGCAAATCGTGGCCAGAGGTTAATCGATTTAATACAGAATCGACTTGTAAACGCGCACGCTCAGATTTAGCTTTGCCGTCTTCTGCATCAATGGTGCGCTGCTCTAGAATTGACGCACGACGCTTATCTTTTTCGAGGAACGAACGGAAATCAGTCAACAAGTTATTGAAAATTGAAATGTCGGTGTCGAAATCCGACAAGATCATTTGAACGGTAGATTCCATCTTGCTGAACAAACTATCTTTGCGCTGCTCACCGTTTTGATTGGCATCGCTAGACTCTTGCCAACCCAAAGCAGCCATCGCCATTTCATTCAACAAACGACGCGCAGGATGACCGCCCTTACTAAAGAAAGTCTTGTCTGCAATGGCTACTTTGACCATAGGGATTTGCAAACGGCCAATCAATGCTTTCATAGGCGAAGCAAGATTTCGATCATCTAAAATAAAATCGAACATCATGCTAACGAGATTAATTACATCATCGTCAACTTGATTAATGGCCTGCGTTTTTTGCTGTTCGCTATTGGTTAATAAATGCTGCAGCAACTCGCGGATATTAATAGGTGCACCAGAACTAGCCACCGACGCTTGGGTAAATGTGTTTTGGTGCTGTGCCAAAGAAAGAATTTTAACCAATTCCTGACTGGCAATTTCCTCACCCGTAATGCGCTCACCCGCGCCGCGCGCCGCGCCACCACGCGCGCCCAACAAATCGCGCAAGGTATGTAAAACCTGATTAGTCTGCTCATCATAAGAGCCACCCGTACCAACCTGCCCATTCCCTGTGTTTGAACCCTGCGGCTGACTGGAGTTTTCAGGCGTTAATGAAGCAGATAAACCTGACCCATAGTGCTCATGGGCGGCAGGAGAATCAGAACGCCGAGTGCGCGGTGCCTGTTTTAGTGAAGGCAAAATATTAGCCTCAATCAACAGCTGGTTAAGCGATTGAAACAAACCACCCAACTTGGTCATTACCATGTTGTCGAATAGCTTAAATAACACCAACTTGGCTTTAACGTCTATATGTAAGCTTTTTGATGCGTCATTAAAGGCGTTGCAAATCACATCAACGCCAAGCGGATTATTTTTCTGATAAACCTTAATAGGAACCAAGTGATCAATGCGCAAGGTTAAGTGCTGAATTGGCTCAGCAAACTGCTCATTAGCCTTGTTTACCATGCCCTCTATAGCAACCATTTCCTCCAAATCATCATTCTTAACGAGAGAGAGATCATCGAGTGAAAATTCTTTTGCGCCAGCCTGCACCTCATCGCGATAGGCGTTGTGATCCAACAATTGGGCAAAGCGAATATCGATGCTGCGGAAAAACTCTGATTCCATGGCACGGCGACGCAGGCGCACTTCACGCATAGAGTCAAAATACAAATTCTGGTCATGGTTGTTATTGGCTTTATCAGCCAACTCAAACATAGCATCGTCAACCTTATCAAACAGGTCGCGTAACAATCCTTGTAACTGCTGACGTGCCTTATCGCGCAATGAATGCATTGCGGCAGGCAGGCGCGCCAAAATAATCTGTGGTGGCTGCCCCGCTACACGCTCAGGATTCAGTTGCACAACGTTATTTTGATCAGGACGGATTTGTTCAGACATGATGCTTAACCATCAAAAAAAGGAACCTCGGTAATTTCAGTATATCCAACTACGTTGTTCACTCTAGTGCCAAATGCTCAAGGCGAGAGGCATATCACAAATAGTGATAAGTTGAGTCTTTTCTTATATGATTTAACAGAATTTTAATAAAGCAGTGAAACCAAGTGCTATAACAACGCCGCCAAAACACAAAGCAACGGCCGCACTTAGAAACCCATAACCGCACCTTATCGGGTATTATTCACCGCAATAAACACGCTTGGACAAACCATCGCATGACCCCAAACTTTGCCGAACGCATCCCATACTTAGCGCAACGTATTCGCGAAAACGTCACCGCTGCACTCGCAGAAGATATTGGTAGTGGCGATATCACCGCTCAATTAATACCCGCCGAGCAACAGGCAAAAGCCACCATCATTACCCGCGAAGACTGTGTGTTTTGTGGAAAAGATTGGGTAATAGAGGTATTTGCGCAGCTTGATAAGAATGTAGTTATTGAATGGAATATTGAGGATGGCGAATCAGCCGCAGCCAATAGCACGCTCTTTAGCCTGAGCGGCAACGCCCGCAGCCTGCTCACTGGCGAGCGCGCAGCACTGAATTTTGTACAAACATTATCCGGCACTGCAACTATCAGCCGTTATTACGCAAACCTAGTCGCTCACACCAAGGTCAAGCTGCTTGATACCCGCAAAACCCTACCCGGCCTACGCGACGCCCAAAAATACGCAGTCGCCGCAGGCGGCTGCCACAATCATCGCATTGGCTTATATGACGCATTCCTTATCAAAGAGAACCACATAGCCGCCTGCGGAGGAATCGCCGCAGCTGTGAGCACCGCACGAATCATCGCTCCCGGCAAAGCGGTCGAAGTAGAAGTAGAAACATTGGCAGAACTAGAACAAGCACTCACCGCAAATGCCGACATCATCATGCTCGACAACTTTACCCAAGAAGATATGCGCAAAGCAGTAGCTATTAATAAAGGACAAGCTAAACTTGAGGCTTCAGGTAATGTCACCGAACTGACATTACCTTTGATTGCAGAAACTGGCGTAGATTTTATTTCGATTGGGGCGCTGACGAAGCATTGTAGAGCGGTGGATTTGTCGATGCGGATCAGCCAATAATTTTGCATCGTAAATAATATTAACTAATCCCCCGCCTCACTTATCC
>DAOORH010000099.1:0-9612 GCA_035389145.1 Cellvibrio sp. | reverse complement strand
GCAGTTGCTGACTACCTATAGGTCCAACTTGGAATGCTTCAACTTTAACAGGATAGATTTTTCCCGCTTTAAGCTCGGTTGCGCCAGAGAGGATGGAAGGAGCATCACCCACGCCCCACTCGTCTACAACCAAAGTATCGCCCACCCAAACGCGGTAGCCGCCTTCACTGGAGAAACGGAATTGATATTCGCCTGATTTAGGTGCTTTGAGGAAACCCGTCCAACGCATTGATGATGCGCGCTCTTCGCCTTTCCAATCAAAACGTGCGTTGGGATCATTGCGCGTTAGCGTGGGTTCACCAGCCAATTTAACACCGGCAAAATGCTCAGCTTTCAAGCCTTTGGTTTTGCATTTAGCATCCAAACACACGGCAGAATCGGGCACGGGTGGCTCAGCGGGGCCGACCAAACCTGTACCTTCAACGTAAACAGTTTTTGAATCTGGGAAGCGCGCGCGAATACCATCCAATACCGTGATTGGCTTGGAAGGCTTGCCGTAGTAGTTACCCACGAGCGTGTCGTAGCTATCTGCATTTGGCCCAATCACAGCGATGGTTTTAGGCGCTTTCTTCAAGGGCAAAACACCATCGTTCTTTAACAACACCAAAGACTTTTTCGCCATTTCCAAAGAGACAGCGTGATTCGCGGGCGTGTCGTAATCAGTCGCTTTTATTTTGGCGAATGGCAGCGATGCATAATTATCGAACATACCCAATTGCATGCGGCTGGTGAACAAACGAACTAAAGATTGATCAAGCGTTGCTTGTGGCAAGTTGCCCGCATTAACCGAGTTGATAATCGGTTGAACCTCTGTGGTCATGTTATTGCGATAATCGCCACAAATTAAATCCATACCCGCTTTAATACCGGCAGTAACGCCCTCTTCTGCGGTTTTCTTGTAGTGCAAACTGTCCTCGCGGTAGATGTTAGCCGCAGCGCCGCAATCTGAAACCACGTAGCCTTTAAAGCCCCAAGATTTGCGCAAGTATTTTTCCATTAACTCTTCGTTAGCGCAGCCAGGCACACCGTTAACCGCGTTGTAAACACACATAAGCGATTGCACGTTCGCTTCCGTCACAGTGGCGCGGAAGGCAGGCAAATAGGTGTCTTCTAAATCGCGAGGGCTTGGGAAAACGCTTTCTTTGTGACGGTTGGATTCCGGCCCGCTGTGAACCGCGAAATGTTTAGAGGTGGCGATGGTTTTGAAGAATTTAGGATCATCGCCCTGCAGACCTTTGATAAAACCAATGCCCAAACGACCCGCAAGGTACGGGTCTTCACCGTAGGTTTCTTGACCACGGCCCCAACGAGGGTCGCGGAAAATATTAATATTGGGTGACCAAACCGTCAGACCGCGATAAAAATCGGAACCGCCGTTAGGGTGTAAATGTTCAATATATTTAGCGCGGAATTCGGTACTGATAACATCGCCGACGTTTTGCATCATGGCTTCATCCCAAGATGCCGCCATACCAATCGCCTGCGGGAATACAGTGGCAATACCCGCGCGCGCGACGCCGTGCAAACCTTCGTTCCACCAGTTGTATTGCGGCACGCCCAAGCGCGGAATCGCGGGAGCGTTTTGGCCAACTTGCTCGGCCTTTTCTTGTAGCGTCATACGCGACACTAAATCTGCAGCACGCGCTTGCGGCGTTAGCGAGGTATCTAGAAATTTACATTTTGTATCCTTACACGCTGGCGGCGTGGGGATTTGCGTTTGAGCTATCACCCCCGGTGCAAACAGCAAGCTACTGAGCAGCGCTAAGGGTGCGACAGTGGCAGTTAAACGACGGGTGAATAACAGTGGGTGTTGCATGACTTTCCTCCTAACAGGGAGCGTCTAACGATGAAATAGTGGCAATTACCACAAATGTTGAAACGGTATAAATGAATGGATGGATTTCATGTGTTTTGGTTATGCTGAAGTCTAGCCCACAAAACCAAAACAAGGCCGAGCTTTTCCAATATTTACAACATGACCATGACCACAAGGGAAGGCATGTTGATTGCGTTAAGAGCAAAGTTTGAAAGTGCACTCAACAAAAACTGATTAGCCTTAACTCAGCGAGCGCTATATAGTTGCACCATCCCAAGCACTACTCAGAAGAACGAATACATGGATACAAATATTAGAACAAAAGCTGATCAACTTTTTGAAAATGGCGACGTAGAAGAGCTTTACGAATTAATTGTACCTTTTCTTGCTGCGAATGATCCCTATGCGCAGCTACTCTATTCAAGTTTTAGCTTGGAACGCCTTAACGAAAGTGATGAAGATTTTGAAACGCGCAGTGTTGCGCTTTTGAAAGCGGCATCTGAGGGCGGGCTTGCGGATGCATCCTACCGTTTGGGTGTACTTTATCTTTATGGCGATATGGTTGCAGAGCAAGATCAATCATCATCATTTTATTTTGAGCGCGCCATTTCGCAGGGGCATTCGCATTCTAAATTTACCCATGGCTTTAATCTCTATTACGGCACAGATCAGAACAAGCAAGACAAACCGAGAGGCCTTCAATTATTAAAAGAAGCGGCCGATGAGGGCATTGAATTAGCCGCAGAGGAATTAAAAATAATTTATAGCGCAAATCATTTGTAGTTAAAACTTTAAAAGAAAATACGTTTAAATAACTATCGCGCTGTAAGCCTCAATAATATGCTGGACTTCTGAGCCCGCTTTTAATTGCATGCGCTTGTAGTGCGCCAATGTTTTACTCAAATAACCAGCCGCCACCTTTGATTGCTCTGGCGTATTCGCCAGCCAAATCAAGTTGCCAACGGGGTTGATTGTTGAAGCTGTATGTTTTCTATTTGAAACCAATAGAACTTCATAGAATCTTTGCTTTTCGACCATTAAGGTTTCAGTTATCAAACTAAAATCCAGCTGTATTAATTGCTGCCTTAAAGTGAATTGGTCATGTACTGGGCACAATAAAAAATCTATCTCTGCACTTGGATGCTGCTGGTGAATCGTCTGAACCAACTTCGCCATTAAATTGCCACCCACCCCGGCAATAATCACCAGATGTTTTCCGCCAGCCTGTTTTATTGGCAATGCAGATACATCGATACAATGCACTTGCCACTGCGAAGCTGAATTTGAATCCGCAGGGAAAAAGCGGCTCAGCTTTTCTTCTACTTCATTCATCAACGCTGGAACAATATCCACAAAATGAATATGTGGCGCAGCCTGCCTTGCAAGTAAAGCCGCCCCTAATAAACCATGATCGCAACAACAATCCCAAATATGATCGTAATGTTCAGTAACCATGGATTCAATTTGTCTTAGTCTTTTGCCGAGCCTCAATTTTCTTACCTTTAATTTTCTTAGCTTTACTTAAATCCAGATTGACCACAAGCTTATATACACATAGGATAGGATCAACAATGCCACAAATAAAATTAATTTTACTGGCAGAATTATTGAGCTAAGTTTTCCCGCTCAATAATTCGGCAATACTGCGCCTACTATTCTAAGCACTCTTATCCTCTTACTTTTCAGGAATGGCAAATGCGAAACTTTTTACGTTGGCTTTCGACGAGCTTGTGTCTCTTATTTATTACAAACCAAAGCTATGCGAACGAATCGCCGTTAAAGCTTTGGTTTGACAAGCCCGCTGCCCAATGGGAAGCAGCCCTACCCTTAGGCAATGGCCGCCTAGGAGTTATGGTTTACGGCGGTGTAGCCAAAGAAACCTTACAACTTAATGAAGATACTTTTTGGGCCGGTGGCCCGCACAACAATCTTAACCCAGCGGCACTGGGTTCTTTAGCAGAGATTCGCCGCCTCATCAGCGCCGGAGACTATACCGCAGCTTCAAATATGGCGGAAAAAACTATTACCAGCCAAGGTGCTCAGGGAATGCCTTATCAAACGGCAGGCCAGCTCACGCTAGATTTTCAAGGCCACGAAAAATACCAGAATTACTATCGCGATTTGGATATTGGTAATGCAATCGCCCGCACTCGTTACAGCATTGGCGATGTAAATTATGAGCGTGAAGTCTTTAGCTCTTTTGTTGATCAAGTGATTGTCGTTCGTCTAAGCGCAAGCAAAAAAGACGCGTTGAATTTTACCCTAGGATTATCGCACCCTGATCAAATGCCGAGCCAAGCCGATGCGCTCAAAGGCACGCTGCTCATGCAAGGAAAGTCCATCGACCACGAAGGCATAAAAGGCCAAGTTCGCCTTGCCAATTTAGTGAAAGTTATTCAACACAATGGCAAATTAGACGCCGCAGGCAACTCATTAAAAATATCAAACGCCTCTGAGGTTGTGTTGTTGATTTCTATGGCAACCAATTTTGTAAACTACAAAGATATAAGCGCAGATGCATTAGCGCGCGCTCAAGAATACTTGGCAGCAGCAGAACAAAAACTCATCGCCAACAAAAATAGTTTTAACGAGCGAGAACTTGCACACAGTGAGTTTTATCGCCGCTATTTTGAGCGCGTAAGTTTAGATCTAGGTACCAATGAAGCCGCGCAAAAGCCAACTGATCAACGCATTCGCGATTTTGCTAAACAGCAAGATCCGCAATTGGTGAGTTTGTATTTTCAGTTTGGTCGCTATTTATTAATCTCATCCTCACAACCCGGCTCGCAACCCGCTAACTTGCAAGGTATATGGAACCCCAGTCAAACGCCCGCGTGGGATAGCAAATACACGATTAACATTAACGCAGAAATGAATTACTGGCCTGCGGAGATAACAAACCTCAGCGAACTCCATGAACCACTTATTAGTTTGGTTCGCGATTTATCTGAAACAGGCAAAGACAGTGCGCGCGTTATGTATGGCGCGCGTGGCTGGATGGCGCACCACAATACGGATATTTGGCGTATTAGTGGGGGGGTTGATTGGTCTTGGGGCGCATGGCCAACCAGTAACGCGTGGCTGGTGCAACACCTTTGGCAAAAATATTTATACACGGGCGACAAACAATTTTTACAAAGTGTTTTTCCTATCATGAAAGGTGCCTGTGAATTTTTTGAAGATTTTTTAATAAAGGATGAGCGCACAGGCTGGCTAGTTGTATCACCCTCTATGTCGCCAGAAAACGAAGCCAAGGCCACAGGCAAAAAGATAGCCGCCGGTGTCACTATGGACAACCAATTAATGTTTGATTTATTCACAAACAGCATTGCCGCTGCAAAAATTCTTGGGGAAGATAAAACCAAGATCAAACAATGGCAGTCAATAATTAACCAACTTCCACCCATGCAAATTGGGCAATATCATCAGTTGCAAGAATGGCAGGATGATTGGGATGACCCATTAGATAATCACCGCCATATCTCTCACTTATATGGCTTGCACCCCAGCAATCAAATATCACCCATTCGTACACCCGAATTGTTTAACGCTGCGCGCGTAACTATGGAGCAACGCGGAGATCCATCTACAGGATGGTCAATGAATTGGAAAATTAATTTTTGGGCGCGTTTATTAGATGGTGACCGCGCACTTAAATTAATTCGCGAGCAAATCAAACCCGCACCTTTAGATAACAATAAAGTATCTCAAGAGGGCGGCACCTACCCCAATATGTTTGACGCACACCCACCTTTTCAAATTGATGGCAATTTTGGTTTTACGGCGGGCGTAACCGAAATGCTGGCACAAAGTCACGATGGTGCTTTGCATCTGCTGCCAGCACTACCGCAAGCTTGGCCAAGCGGTGAAGTCAAAGGTTTAGTGATGCGCGGCGGGTTTGTGGTGGATATGAAATGGCAACGCGGTGTAGTGACAGACCTTAAAATTTTATCGCGCCTCGGCGGCAATTTACGCCTGCGTACTTACGCCCCTTTACCTAAAGCTGAAAACCTTACCGTAAAAAATGCACACGGCGAAAACCCCAATCTTTTTTACACCGTACCTACAATTAAAAAACCTATCAAACATACAGAGAAAAACTTACCGCATATCTCTCTAGATAAAACGTTTATGGTGGATGTAAAAACTAACGCTGGGCAAGAATATCGTTGGAGTAGTTCACAAAAGTAGATGAGTCAGCGGTACAAGAAGTCCGCTTAGATTTCTTACTTACTGAAAGTAATAAAAAACCCCAGCATAAAAACTGGGGCTTTTGCGTATTACAGCTTTTTTAAACCAAGGTTATAGCTTTGATTAAAACTGCATAGATTTTACAACGGTATCAAACTCTGGTGTGTATTTTTCATAGTGATAAACCGCTGCTGCGGCAAATATCACGGCATTTAGTTTATCTGCATCCACCGCAGCGACAACTTTCCCGCGATTTAATAAACCATCGGCATTATAAAACTCAAGATCAAAACCAACACCTTGTTTACCATTAAGCTTCATCGGCTTTAGGTTAGTGGTTTTTACCGGATATTTTCCCCCACTGGTATTAGTTAAGGAGGTTTCAATCAGTGCTTTCAATTCATGTGGTAAAACTTTAGGGTTGAATTTAGGCATAGGTGTATCTTTGCTTACATCGTTAAAAATTCCTTTGCCGGACTCAACACCGGTAATAAAAATCATACGGTTTAGGAGTACACCATCTACCGTCCAAACTTCCGTTTTCGGGCCGAAAGTAGTTGGCGTTTTATTCCAATTAAGGTTGGTATTAAAGCTTAAATTCGCAACCTTATTGGCTCCGGCAGGTTTCAACACATAGGCGGCACAATTACTCAACACCAAAATTGCGCCGAGTATTCCTAGCTTTTTAGTAACGGATGAAATTTTTTGCATCATATTTTTTCTCTTATTTATTAACTGATTCAATATAGTATTGCACCATGTCTTTATCCGATGCGTTGGGCGCAACAGCAAGATAGTGCTCTAAATAGGTTTTTGCGTCAGGTGAATTTATCTTTGTTAACAGGTACCCTAATTCACGATAAGCCGCTGCAGGATGCACTGGAAAGCCAATGCTTTTTTTATACTGCTCAATGGCTGTTGCATCATTATTTGTTTGCAACTTTGCCAGCTCGCCTTTAAAAAAAGCAACATCTGCCGGTGGGAATCCTGCAGACGCTTGTCGATCAAGCATGGTTTGAGCACGCCCTAAGTCCTGCAATTCCAAGTGGCTACTCATAAAATCAAAATAAAGTGGCCCCACATTGGCAAGGTATTCTTTTTGCTTAGTGTCATATTGCTGCCCTGCTGCACGGAGTTCTTGCGCTTTTTTTGCCAAAACAGCCATGCGCTCATTGCTTTTAGGGTGAGATGCAAAGAAAACACTTTCTTTCTCTTTGCTTTTATCACTCTTGGTTTCGCTGTAAACATACTCCCAAAGTTGAGAGGCTGTTTCAGGCGTGTAGCCCGCTTTAGCCATGAGCTGTAACCCAAATAAATCGGCCTCAGTTTCTTGCGTGCGGCTGAACGACATTGCGCCTTGAACAACACCCAAGGTTGCGAAGCCCATGGTTAAAAACAGATCGGCAAAAATAGCAGCCGATGCATTTGCCCGCAGCTTACGCCACTGAGTAATTTGATGGCTTCGCAAAAAATGCGCTATTTCGTGCGCTAAAACTGCCGCCAATTCGGCTTCGCTGGTAGTGCGCAATAACAAGCCACTCCATACATGCATCATACCGTTAGGGTACATACCTGCATTAAAATGTGGGTTGCGCAAAATATACACGCGAATGTGAGGGCAATATTCGCCCGCTAATTTGCAGGTAATATTTTTCACATAGTTATTCAATACCGGATCTGTAACTCGCTCGGGAGAGACTTTGATTGACTCTTCGAGTTTATCAACCTGATACCAAAAGCCGCCCTCATCAGACGACAAAGCAGGCCGATATCCCGGATCAAAACTTGCGGTGTACTCTTCTGCATGAGCAAAAAAGCTCACCAATCCAAGCAGCAGTGCAACAATTAATTTACTGTCCATAGTGCAATCTTCTGCGATTAGTTAAGCGGGAAACCCGTCATTAAACTGCTAATGGTTTTATCGGCATCTGCTTCGTTACGCAAATCGCCTGTACCGCTAATTAAGCGATTGAACCACACGATATTTCCCGTTTTCAAATCAACCAAAGAGGCAAAACCAACTTGTGTTCCCCCTTGAATACCCACACCTGCGGCTGCCGCAAAAAACATTAAAGCTGCACGCCCACCACTGGTATAAGTATCGCGAACAAAGATAAATAACCCATAATCAGCGCCCGTTTGTTTGCTTAGCTCGACTGCTGCTGGCCCCAGAGTTCTAGGCTCCTTATCAATTTTTTTAGACGGTAATTGCATCATTAAATCGTGAGTGAGAATGGTATAGCCCGTTGCCTGATGCAATTTTTCTAACTGCAACAAAGAACTTTGTGCGTCCGTAGCAGTGCTTTTATAAAATGTTACTTTATCGTCAGACTTGCCCAAGCGCTGCTTCAAACCAGCATTCATAAAACGAATGGCACTTTCAGTCCATTCCGCTTTAGGTTCTGTTAAACCAGAGGCAGTGAGCAAAGAGAGCTCGACATCCATAGGCATAACCACAACCTTTTTAGGGCTTGAGGTATCGATGGTTATTTTTGCAGGATTTTTTAACACGGTGGTATTAGCACAACCACTAATCATTACAGCGGCAAGAGTCAAAATAAAAAATTTAAACGTGTGCTTCAACGATGGAAAACAAAGCTGGTTTTTCAAACGATTATCCTCAATTAGTTATTGTTAATCCGGTATGCTTACTTGCGCGCCAGATCCTAAACTAAGACATTAAATGTGTCTAGAGAAACACAGGGGATATTTATCGCAATAAAAAAGGCGACCCGAAGGTCGCCTTTTTCACATCAAAAGAAAAATAACTTGCTGAATTACCAGCCAGTGATTTCTTTCAACGCTTTACCGATATCAGCCAAGCTTTCTACGGTTTTTACACCAGCGTCTTGCAGTGCAGCAAATTTCTCAGCAGCAGTACCTTTACCGCCAGAAATAATCGCACCAGCGTGACCCATACGCTTACCAGCTGGAGCAGTTACACCAGCAATGTAAGACACAACAGGTTTAGTCACGTGAGCTTTGATGTAAGCAGCCGCTTCTTCTTCCGCAGAACCACCGATTTCACCAATCATAACGATTGCTTCAGTCTTAGGATCTTCTTGGAACAACTTCAAAATGTCGATGAAGTTTGAGCCTGGAATTGGGTCACCACCGATACCTACGCAAGTAGATTGGCCGAAACCGTAATCGGTAGTTTGCTTAACGGCTTCATAAGTCAAAGTACCTGAACGCGATACGATACCTACTTTACCTGGCTTGTGAATGTGGCCTGGCATAATGCCGATTTTACATTCGCCCGGAGTGATAACACCTGGGCAGTTAGGGCCAATCAAACGCACGCCCAACTCGTCACACTTAACTTTTGCGTCAAGCATATCGAGGGTTGGGATACCTTCAGTAATACATACGATCAACTTGATGCCGCCGTTAGCCGCTTCAAGGATTGAGTCTTTACAGAAAGCAGCTGGAACGTAGATTACTGATGCAGTTGCACCGGTGGTTTCTACTGCTTCAGCAACAGTGTTGAACACTGGCAAACCGAGATGAGTTTGACCACCTTTACCTGGAGTTACACCGCCAACCATTTTGGTGCCGTATGCAATCGCTTGTTCAGAGTGGAAAGTACCTTGTGCACCGGTGAA
>DAOORH010000098.1:0-9641 GCA_035389145.1 Cellvibrio sp. | reverse complement strand
AAAAACGGCTTTTAGGCTTTGTAATGTTTTATCGTCCATGGGTACCTCTAGGGGGTATGGAATTTTCGGTGTTATTTAATTGGCCGATGGCCATTGTTGTGCATCATGCAATACACGCAAGATTTGAATTTGATTCAGTGGTTCCAGTTGGCGATACACCGCCAGAAAAGGCACGCCATCAATTACTAATTCTCGCGTTCCTTTTAAACGCCCAAAGCGCCCTGCATTAGGGTGGTTGGTAAGTACGAGTTCGGTGACGTTAATTATTCTTAGGATTACATCCAGCGCAACGCTTGGGCTGTTTTCTGTGGCTATGTAATTCTCAATTGCATCCAAGTCGTTACTCGCCAAATCAGTCCATTTGATTTGCACGTTTTGCCTCCCATTTGGCTTTCAATTCAGAATGATCTATCAACCTACCTTGATCCGCAGCTTCGACACCCTTGGCGACTTCATTGATAAACCAAGTCTCACGTTCCACATACTGTTTAATCGCCTGCGCCATAAGCCATGCGCGGGGGCGATCCAAGGCTTCTGCGATTTGGGTAATGCCCGCAAGGGTTTCATCGTCCAAACGCACCGATGTTGCTTTAAGAGTCATCGAGGTTCTCCAAGATTCTTTGTGATGCTTGAGTCTAGCGCCAGCCTATTTGAAGTGCAATCAAATAGCCAAACACCTTGTTCCCAAGCTGGTGCTGAGTGTAGGGGGTATTTTTCAACTAAATCTGAAGTAGCTCAAAATATCCATTTCTTTATGTGGGATGCCGATAATAGCTATACCCTCCGGCTGCATTATATAAAACACCAAGTGTTCACCTTGTGGAAAGCTGTAAAAACCTTCGTTGATATCGGTGCGATGCTTGCCTAGTAAAGGGTTATCCGCCAACCATGCAAATCGAACTTCGAGGCTTTTGAGATAGGTATTACGTTGAGCTTTACCCCATTTCAATGAGGTATAACGGCCTATATTGTTCAGATCATTCCTTGCTGCTGGTGTTACGCGATATTTGCGCATTATGCTTCCTTGTCTAAATCCTCAATAAGGCTATCCATTGAAAAGTCTTCCACAAACTGCCCCTGCCTTGCCTGCTCAGCCCCCTGTGCAAGGTGGTTACGCAGGGCATCGAGTTTACTTTTGCGTTCTTCCATAGCGCGCAATGCATCGCGCACAACCTCGCTTGCAGAGCCATAGCGACCACTGGAAATCTCATTCTTTATAAAGACTTCCCAATGCTCACCCAAACTTAAACTGGTAGTAGCCATACTCGCCCCTCTATATTCAAAATTAACAAATATGAATATAGATGGTTTGGCGAGCTAGATCAATCCTCCGCAGGACCCTCTAGATGCGCAGGAGAATTAAAGTCTCAATGCGCCAGCTTGTTCAAAGATCAAAATCAATAGGGTCAGACTCCATTGATTCTTTGGCACCGGGCAGCTAATGGGCGACCCCTTTAATTATTAGTTGTTTTTATGAAAGCGCGATCTAATGTAATAACCTAATGGAACACCAAGTATCAATGAATACAACATTACAGTACTGCGATCATCTTTATTTAAATGAAGAATTTTTTCTGTGAAAAGAAAAGAAGCAAACAAAAATACCAACATCACTATAGAGCAAGCAATAGTTTCAATCCTGTGTAATGGACTGCTCCAATTGCTTGTTCCCCATGTGCAATTTCCCAATTGCAATCCCCATCCAAATGAAACAAATGCAGCCATCTGCAAAACAAACCCTATTATTAAAAAAAAGTAACCATGATAATTCCTATTTTTGACACTCGCAGGAATATTGGTCGCCGCCAAATCCCCCTAACGAATCTCGAGTTTTAGAATTTATTGCTACGCCTACACCAATAGGGCGTAAAAGGAGTCAAAGCCCTTTAGTTTTGTCCCTTTAATTGTTGTCCACATATACCTCTGGCCTTTATTCAAAACCTTGCGCGAGATGCGCGCGCAAGGCTTCTAGTTTGGCTGTTTGATCTATCATAGCTACGGCTTCACCACACTAAACTTACTCGCCTTAGTTCTGGCGAAAATATTGGGCTGATACATAGCTTCTGCATAAGCCGCAGGAGTTTGGTACAGGCCGGTGTTGGTGGCGCGCACGCGGTAGGTGAAGGTCACCATGTCTTTGGTTAGGCTGCCGTAAACCACGACGCGGTCATCGCGTAAATCGGCGAACTCGGCGCGCCATGTAGATTGACCGGGTTCGCCGCTAAAGCCGGGGATAAACGAAACCGTCGCTGCTGGTTCAGTGCTACCAGCAGCTTCGCCTTCACCATCGCCTTCGCCCTCTGTGTATTCACCGCCTTCTTCCGATTCGCTGGCAGTTTCATCACCAGTATCTTCCGCTGCTTGTTCAGGCGTTGGTAACACGATGCGATTGATGACTGGCTCAACGCCGCCGGGTAGCAAATCCACCACTGCGATTTGACCGAGATAGTCTTTATCCACCGCGCGCAAACGCAGGCGCACTAAGAACTCTTCGCCGACTTTGATTTTCTCCAGCGGCTGGCCTTTTACATCTAGATATTCTCGCTGGATTTCCACGCCCTGTTTCACCTCAGGCAGGGTTGCGCTTTGCTGATCAAAGCCGCTTTCTACCAAGCTGTAGAAGAGTGGCAGTTTGGTATCTTGATTGAGTTGCACGCCCTTGCTGCCTTTGGGTACATCCACCTGTTGTAACAAGTTGGCTGAGGCCGCGAAGGCTTGCAGCGTATCGTTTGCCAGAATCGCGCTGAGTTTCGCCGGGCTAGCGGCTTGCTTGGCGGCAACTTCGCCATATTGGGTTAAGGCCAATAACAAATAGGCCGCACTCAGGCTTGAGTATTCGCGATTGGTGACGCGCTGCCCCATGCCATCCAATACCGTGTTGGGCATTTTTTCCAGCAACTCGGGGAAGTGCTTGGCGTAGATGTAGAGCAATTGCGATTGATGTCCAAGCGCATCGTAATAGCCATCACTCCCGTATTCCTTATTATCCCAAGGTACGGATTTCACAGTCTTTTGCGCCAAGTCAGTTTGCTGCAACAAGCGCTGGCTGGCAGCCACATAGGCGGCTGTGATGTCCGTTGGCCATTCTGCTTGGTAGCGCGCTTTCAGCTCCTGCTGCAAGCTGCTCAACTGGCTACCGGTTTGTACGCCCAAGCGGCTCAGCAAGTAAATGGCGTAAGCGCGTTGGCGCATATTGTCCATGTTGTTGCCCCATGGCCCAGCCATACGATTGAGCCATTGTTGTGAACGGCTAAAGAGCGCGCTGGGCACCTGTTGATTGCGATCTTTGGCTTCAATCATGTAGTGGATTGCCCAGAGCGATGGCCAGTTGGCCACGTTGGTACTGGCCGACCAAAGGCCAAATGCGCCTTCCTCATTTTGACGCCCTTGCAGCATTTGAATCACGCCACTGACCGAGCCCTTGCCTTTAATTTGGCCGAGTTCTGGGTGTTGGCTAAACAGTAAGGCGGGCAAGCCCATACTTACCAATTGCTCGGTGCAGGCATAGGGGTAGGTGTCTAAATACTGTTGCAAACCGCTCGCCCACGCCAAGGGTGTGTAAGCCGAGGTGAGGTTTACGGTGCGATAGGGATCGTAAAGTTTGCGCGTGAGCAGCAATTGCTTTTTGTCGCTCTCGGTGCGGCCGGTGGTAATCGCGGTGCGATAAGGCGCGGCGGGGCGCACGCTTAAGCCTTCTTCCAATTGGGCTTTTGCAGCGCCAGTTGTTGCCACAAATACCAAGCTGGCTGCGCCGGGGGTATCTTTAGCGCGTATGCGGAAGCTACCTTGGCCTTCTTTGCCTGCGGCTATATCAAGGCTTTGTTTGGCATCGCCGAGCACTTCAATATTGGCTGAAGTTTTGAGGCTGATATCGACTTTGCCAGTGCTATTTTTCAAGTTGTTGGCGAGGCCGAAACTCACATCCACTTCATCGCCCGGTGCCAGCATAACGGGCACATTAGGGGTGATGATGAGATCGCCGCGTACTTCTGCGCCGCCTTCGGTTACGCCTATGGTGTCTTTATCTACCGATACCGCGAACAGATGTAATTTGCCGTTGAAGTAGTCCGGCACTTTGTAACTGACTTTGGTGCCGGATGGGCTGACATCCACCAACCCCGACCAGTAAACCGCCGGTGCTTTCCGCTTGTTTTTGAAGGGGTTGAGGTTGCGGCCAAGGGCGCCGTCACCATCACCCCCTGCAGCAGAGGCTTTCAGCAATTGGCTAAATTCCGGCAAAATCAAATCCAAAATTTGGCTGGAATCCACCTCCAAGCGGCTCTTCTGGAAGAAGAAGCTGAGCGGGTCTGGCGCTTTGTAGCGCGCCACTTGCAGAATGCCTTCGTCCACCGCGTAGATCACGGCTTGGCTGGCGCTCGGTGCTAACAATTCCAACTCCAAGGTTTCGCCCGGTTTAATCAGCTCTGGCGCTTTGAGCGTGAGTTCTTGGGTGCGCGGCGCGAGCGACATTTTAAACGGCAAGGCACCGTAAGACAGCGGGCTGGTGAAGACTTCGTCGGAGTTGAGCGAGCGTACAAACTGCACGGTCACATAGCCGTTACCTTCAAAATCTGCCGGTACGGTAATGTGCTGCACCGAGCTGGTGGTGTCGGTTTTAAACCATTGGTGGGCGAAGACTTTGTCGCGTTCCAAGGTGATCAAACCCGCGCCTGTGTAGGGCGCTTGAACGGAAATTTCTATTTGATCGCCCGGCATATAGTCGGTTTTGTTGAGCTTAAGTTGCAGCTCCGCGCTGCGCTCCAGCGAGCGGCTTAGGTTGCCTTGGCCAATGACCGAATAGCTCAAGCGGTTGAGTTCTTGGCCTTCCGCATTGCGCAATACCAAGGCGAAATCGCCCGGTTCATCGGTCGGCATAGCGATCTCAGTGCCCTTAGCGGCAAGGTTTTGCGGCTGCGAATTGCGTAGCGTTTCTTTTAAGCGCGATTGGTATCTATAGGTTCCGTTGTCCTGCTTCATCAATACCGACACGTATTTGCGTTGCACCCATTCCAAGGTTAAGCCATCGACTTGCTGGCCTTTTAAGTCAGGGTTAAGCGCAATCCATTGGCTGGATTGTTTGCTAGCTTTGGTGATGAAACTTAAATCCGCATCGGTCTTTTTCACGCCCACAAGGTAGGCAGAACTAGAGACTAAAGCATCGCTTACGGCGGCTACATTGCGCCCGCCTTCTGGCTCAAACACGCGAGCCAGAATCGAGAGGCGATAGGTCGCCTTGGCAAAACGCGCCAAGTTCAAATCAAAGGTCGCTTGGCCTTTATCGTCAGTTTTGGCATCCGGCAGGGCTTGCTCAGAGCCTTCGTTGAACTTGTTGGGGTCGTAGAATTTGTAATCTGCATAACCCGCAAAGCTGGGCACCGCCGGCGATAAGGTCATAGAAGCGGTAACGCGGCGATTGGTTGCGGGTGTGCCAAATAAATTCATGGCTTCAATTTTGGCGACGACTTTATCGGGCGTGAGCCAACCGGTAACGGGCTGTGCAGACAAGCTCGCACTGACTTTTAAGCGATCTGGCTCAAACTCTTGTACTTTGATCGTTGTACTACCCAGCACGCGGTCGCGGTGGCCACTTTTCACCAAATAAATGTAAGCGCTGTAGGTGCCGGTTGGTGCGCTTAAGCTGGGTTGCCAGTTAAATTCGTTAAAGCCGGTAGCCTTGGCGTTAAAGGTTTGGCGATAGGCCGACATGCCACGCGGGTCGGTAATTTCCAACTCTAGCGGCACACCTTCGAGCGCGCTTTTCCAATCCTGTGTGCGCAAAATATTGCCCAAGTGAACCTCTTCGCCGGGGCGATATAAACCGCGGTCGCTAAAGATATAACTGCTTAAAGTATTGGGGTCGATATTGGTATCCACACCGCCGGTATCAAAGCGCGAGAAATTCAAACGACGGTTGTAGTTGTTGTAAGGCAGGAACGACATGTCCTCGCCGTAGTGCGCCAAAATTAACAGCGGGGCTTTCTCGCGGCGATTCTCGTCATTGCGCTTGGGTAAATCCACTTTACCGCTGGCATCAGTGGTGCGGGTTTCCAGCGCTAGGCCGTTGCGGCCAATTAATTGCACTTTCACGCCTGCAAGCGGTTCGCCCTTGGCGATGGATTGCACGTACACATTTTGGCTGCCGTCTTTATTGGTTTTGACCAAAATACCCAAATCAGTGACTAATAGCAGACGGCCATCGCTGTCTTCCGATTCTTGATAATCCTTGCGCGTTTGCGAGCCCTTTTTTTTGGCGTCATTGAGCATTAAGCCTTTGGAGCGAACCAAAAATACGCCGAGTTTGGATTGGCCGGGGCTATCAGATTGGAAGTAACCGCTTAAATCCAAATTGTCGTACACAGGTTTGCCGGGCGTGTTGCTGGCGACTGGGCGAACTTCGGCAAAGCGCTCCACAAGGCGATCTTCTTGCCAACCTTCGTACTCGCTAGGGACGGAAAAATCACCGCCAGTTAGCGCTAATAATTGATGCAATTGGTTGGGCAACAAGCGGCCCACTTCTAACTCCACGGCATCCAAGGCGCGGCTTACAAAACCGAGTTTGCGCTCGCCGCCTAAACCTAAAATCACGCCATCACCCAATATTTTGAGTGAGCTTTTGTAGGGCTCTACTCGAAAACTTGTAACGGCTTTTTTGGCGGATTGAGTGCCGCCCACGGCCATAATTGCTTCGGCTACTTCTACATACACATAGCGGCCAACCGGCGCTTTAAATTGATAGCTGTGCAGCGCTTGCTCTGGGTCATCACTTGGCAATAAGGTCAGTGGCAATGCTTCAGAAGCAGCGAGAACTTTTTGATCAACGTATTCTTGATGCCAAGAGAATGGGTAAGTACGTGAGCCTTGTCTGGCTTTATCGGGATGAAACTCGGGCAGAATCCACGCTTTGATTTTTTTATCCAAACTCGCATCGGTCACCGGCGCGCTGCTATTAAATATCAGCACTTGTTCTGGTTCTAGTTTTTCGTTGTCGGCCAGAATCATTCCGAAGTTGTTAAATTTCAAACTAAAGCGGCCGGGAATAGTGATGTCGCTGCGGGTATCGTCAAGCGTGGCGTTGCCGCCACGGCTGGCGCTAATGCCTTTTTTCAACAACAAGGTCATGGGCGAATCTTCGCGCGGCAAACCAAGGCTGTGCGAGTGAATATAAGCGTGCAGTTTTAATTTATCGTAATTGACGGTGAAGCCGGTAGATTCGCTGCTCAGCCCCAAAAACGCGGCATCCTTGGCGAGTTGCAATTCAATATTTTTTTCAAAGCCCTTGGTATCCACACTGTGACTAAAGCGCACAGTGGCCACCAATTTTTTAAGCGCGGGGTCGTTCGGGTCTTGGTAAAACTGATTCTCAGTAATTTGCACCACAAAGGGCGCAGTTTTAAATTCGTAATCGTATTTTTCCAAGCGTACTTGTGGTGCAAGGAATTTTTCTTTGGCTATTTCAAGCTCAAATTTTTGGTCGATGGGCCAATCAGCTGCTGGTTTAAACACTAACTTGCGGTCGCTCTCCCACTGCCATTGCCCAGCGACTTTAGGCGATAAATTAATACCTTTGGTCGCAGGTTTGCCCACAGCTTCCAGTGGCGCGACTGATTGATTACAGGTCAACACCAGAGGGTGAATTTTTTGTTTATCGTCAGGGTAGGTTGTTAAGGCGGGCGCTGTGACAGCACATTGCGGGTAAACCGGTTTGGGTAAATGTGAATACCAATGGTAACCATAAAGGCCACCGGCAATTGCTAACACTAAACCCAAACCACTGGCAGCGCTGGCTTTAGGTTTGCGTTTAAGGAGTGCGCCAAACGTTGTGAGCTGAGCGCCGCTCCAGCGCAACCACGGCGGCAGGTTCCATTGCATTTCACCAAAGAGCCCGCGCATTAACCAACGCACTGCCGCTAAGCTCTTATTCAATCCTTTAACTACACCCGCCTTAATCGTCGCCCACATATGCCCACGCCCGCCTTGGTAATAGAATTTAGCGGCGATTGTAGCAGGCAAATTTTTTAAAAATGAGTGGGGGTAGGTCGCAATCTAGAAATATATTTTTACTTCAGTTTGGCGTAGGTTTTTTTGAAACTTTTAAATCCCCCCAACCCCCTTTTTCAAAGGGAGAGCTGGAACAGAGCACAAATCGAGTCCCCCCTTAGAAAAAGGGGGCTAGGGGGATTTGTTGTTATTGTGATGTATCGAAGCCAAAGCCTTCCACGCGATAACCCTTGCCGCGCAGTTTAGCGATATAGCCATCCCGTTTTAAAATTTCTGCAATCGGCAGAATGGCAAAGGTTGAAACATTATTGGCCAGAGAGTTTTCGGCAGCACTTAACCACAATACTTCCATTTGTGCCTCTATAGCTTTTAAATCGACTTCTTCAGAAATTGATGAACTCATGGCCGCTGCATAGCAGGCAGATTCATAGCCTCCAACGGGTAACTTACTTAAGGCTTCAACATCGCCCACCGACCATGCATTGGCGCGAGCACGCATGCCATCTAAATCGGGTTCAATACGGTTTAAAATTTGGGTGAAACAGGGAATATCATCCATGCTGGATTTTTTAAAGTTTTTCACTGTTTTGCGCAGGCTCTCAATCTTAAACATAAATGAAGGTTCGATTTTTTTGATTTTGTGCTTTTTGGCAAGCTTATCCACTTTGTCCCAAGCCATATCTTTGTTAAGTAAATCGGCTTTATCGATGGATTTTTCAATTAATTCAACTCCGGCAAACATAGGGCGATACTTTTCTATTCCATTGTCATTGCCGATATATTTCTCCTTGAGTGTTAACCACTGTTGGTAGGTTTCTGGCGAAAGAATTTCTTCAAGGCGAGAGCCATCGGGATTTTTTTGTATGCCTATGAGTGAAGGCGCAGCCGCTGCAATACTGAAAAATCCAACATCAAGTTTGCTTGCCGGTGGCAGAAGTAATTCTTGAGAGTTTATAAGCGCACTATCGGCTTGCTGTGAGCGCCATTGCATTTTTTTTGGTAGCGGAGAAAGCGTACCTAAGACCCAAAGCACATGATCATCTTTATATACCTTCCACAAACTTGGCCCCGGTTGCTCGCCAATAATGAGCACTTCATCTATTTCTTCTTCTGCGGCGGGTGTTGCTGCGGGGGTATTTTCATTTGAAAGCTGGCTGGTTGTGCTTTCGGTTTGGGCATCGCAAATACTGGTCAAAAACAAACTGCAGACAAAGGCTAAAAAATAGTTACGCATAGGTTCCTTTAAAGATTGATTGAACAGACAATGCGAGGTTGGACGTTGCAGTGTGGGAAATAGTTGCAGCGGGGAGAAAAGATTTATGCGGTTGGGAGATTAAATCCCCCCGACCCCCTTTTTCAAAGGGGGAGCTGGAACGAAGCGTAAATCAAATCCCCTTTTTCAAAGAGGGAGCGGAACGGAGCGCAAATCGAGTCCCCCCTTTGAAAAAGGGGGCTAGGGGGATTTACTTTTCCAAGCGCGAATTTTTCAATTCTTCATATTTATCGCGAATATCCTTAATACTTAAATTTTGAATATCGCGTTCATGTGGCGTGATAAAGGATTGCAGTCGCGTTTGCAAACGCATGGTGTTGTACTCTTGGCCGATAAGCGTTACGCCTTCAGCAATTAATTTGTGAATCAA
>DAOORH010000097.1:0-9691 GCA_035389145.1 Cellvibrio sp. | reverse complement strand
ATGACGTTTTATTTCGCAGCAAAAAAGTGTTTGAGATTGCCTGCTGGGCTCACACCAAATACATAGGTTTGGAGGCGCCAAATGAGGCGTAAAGTGCCCTTTATGGGCGAAGAAAACGTAACGCGAGCTAATGACGAGGACGCGCAGGCGAAGAAAGCCCGTGGCCATCTGATAGATGATGTCTTAAGTACGGCCAAACAACCGAGTACTTGGGATGACCATGTTGCCGAAAGCTATGTAGATCCCTTCAGTTCGCCACCAAAAGTTGCACGCCCGCACGCGCATGTTCCTGCGCCCAAGCCTGCAAGATCAAAGGTGGTTCCGGTCACGCCTGGCCCTGTACTTAAAAAGGCAATTATTGATGGCAGTTATTCGGATGCGAATACGGCGACTATTGATTGGTTGCCCATCAACAGTGGCCATGGTTTACGTATTAATGTTTGTGGCAATTTAGATCAAAACCTGCGTAATGAATGGCGCCGTTTAATTGCAGAAACAGACGCAAATGGCATAGGCCAGTTTGAATTTAATTTTACCGAGGCTCCCACGTTAACGCTCACAGGTTTGGGTATGCTGTTGCTGTTCAAAGAACAAAAAGGCTCTGAGCGAGGTGATATAAAGTTGTGCCACTGTAATAAAGAAGTGTGGCAAATGCTGCAGTGGACGGGAATGGATAAGTACTTCACGATTCAGGGCAAGCCGAATACTTAAGTTATTCGTGTGAATTTAAACAGAAGCGCCCGAGTTTATAGCTCGGGCGTTTTTGTGTCGGGGCGATTAAAAAATTAAACGCTTTTTAATACTTCAATCATGCGTTGCATTTGTTCATCTGTCCCAATAGTAATGCGCAAAAATTCGTTCACGCGCGGCGCACTGAAATAGCGAACCAGAATTTTTTGCTCGCGCAGCTTTTGCGCAAGCTCAGCGGCATTATTGCCAGCGGGTTTGGCAAAGACAAAATTGGCTTGCGAAGGCAAAACGCTAAACCCTAAGGCCTCTAATTTTTTTACCGTCCACTCGCGGGTGGCGATAATTTTATCGCGACAGGCTTGGAAATAAACATCATCTTCAAACGCGGCGATAGTTGCTGCTTCTGCCAAACGGTCGAGCGGATAAGAGTTAAACGAATTTTTTACACGATCTAATGCCGTAATTAAATCTACGTTGCCCACCGCAAAACCTACGCGCATACCGGCGAGCGAACGCGACTTGGATAACGTTTGCACAACCAGCAGGTTGGGGTATTTATTCACCAAACTAATCGCAGTTTCGCCACCAAAGTCGATATAGGCTTCATCCACAATAACGACAGTTTCGGTGTTTTTCTGCAGCAATTTTTCAATTTCTGCCAAAGGCTTGCCAATCGCGGTGGGCGCATTGGGGTTAGGGAAAATAATCCCGCCATTGTGTTGGCTGTTATAGTCGCCAAAGTGAATGGTGAAGTTATCGCGCAGCGCAATAGTTTCAAAGTCGATGCCAAACAATTTACAGTAAACCGGATAAAAGCTGTAGCTAATATCGGGGAACAGCAAAGGCTTGGCTTGCTGAAAAAATGCCATAAAGGCGAGGGCTAAAACTTCATCGCTGCCATTGCCCACAAACACTTGCTCGGCATTTATGCTGTGGTAGGCGGCGATAGTATTTTTCAGCTTTTTGGAATTTGGGTCTGGGTAAAGGCGCAAGCGGTCGATGGCGTCATGGGTCATCAACTTGATTACTTCAGGCGAGGGCGGATAGGGGCTCTCGTTGGTATTCAACTTGATTAAATCATCAATTTGCGGCTGCTCACCGGGCACATAAGGCTCCAGCTCACGAACCACCTGACTCCAAAACTTCGACATTACCAGTTTGCTCCTCTAGGCGTATAAAAATGCAAGTATACCGATTTACGAAAGTCTTAGCGAAAGGGATCTGTTTATTGCGCTGCCAAAACAGGGTTATAGTTCATGGGTTACAGTTCGTGGCTTATAGTTGATAAAGACCTTAATTTACGGTGCTCTTAATTCACAACGTCTTTCATTTCGGGAAAGCCTGAAAGGAGTTGAAGCATGACATCTCATCCATCTTTAATTTTGTTTGATCTCGATGGCACCTTGTTCATCGGTAATCAGGAAATCCCCGGTGCGGTAAACACCATCGCGCAATTGCGTGAGCAGGGTTTTAGGCTGCGCTTTCTCACCAATACCACCACCAAATCCCACAGGGAATTGCTCGCGCAAATGGTATCGCTGGGCTTTAGTCTTACGCCGGATGAACTCATTAGCGCACCTGTTGGCGCGCTACTCGAGCTGCAATCTATCCAACAAAAACTGGATCGCCCCCTGCGCATTTGGCCGGTAGTGGCGGATGCCATAAAGTCAGATTTTGCCGAATTTGTGTGGGATGAAGCTGCCCCCGATTTTGTTGTCTTGGGCGATATTGGCGAGCGTTGGGATTTAACGCTGATTAACCGAATATTCAATGCCATGCACAGCGGCGCGGAATTAATTGCGCTGCACAAAAACCGCTTCTGGCAAACCGAGCAGGGTTTAAAGGCAGATATAGGTTTTTTTGTGGCGGGCCTGGAATATGTGTGCAGCAACAACGCGCGGATTATGGGGAAGCCCAATGCCGATTTTTTTCAACGGGTATTGGATTCTGCGAGTGTCGGTGCCGCTGAAACCCTTATGGTAGGAGACGATATTGATAGCGACGTGGGCGGCGCTCAGCTTTTGGGTATGAAAGGCTGCTTGGTGAAAACCGGAAAATTTCGTCAGGCGTATTTTGAGGCTTCACCTGTAAAGCCCGATTGGGTGTTGGCCAGTGTTGCCGATTTGCCAGCGGTGCTTTTATCTTAGTTGCCTAGCCCAAAGCCCCTTTTTCTAAACTGTCACAATTGCTTTATATACTGGTTTTAGTTGAAGCAATCAGCGTGATACATGCGAAAAGGGCTGGGCTAGATGATTTATAGCAATAACAAAAAGTTAGTTATCTTGGATGCGGATGGCACTACCATTGATGCCTACAGCGCAATCGAAAAAACCTTTTCGCAGCACGGCATGAACTTGGGCGACGAAGAGAGCTTTCAAAAACGCCACCATATTTTTAAATACTTGGGCGGCATAAAGCAATTTCCCGCCAATATTCGCAAAAATATCAGCAAACAGAACCGCAAACAAATTGTAGATACCTTGACCGAGGTGTATCGCAATGACGCGATTCTGTACCCGGGCATTGCCGAATTTATTCATAAGTTGATCGCCGCCCCCGATGTGGTGGTGGGCTTGGTCACGCGTAATATCACCAACGAGCCGTTGGAAACGCTACGCCAACTTTTCCAGCGTCATGACATTAATATTCAAGATTTAGATTTCTTAATTCACGTACCGTTGGAAGAAAAAAAGACGCAGCACTTTCGTGCAGTACGTGAGAAGTTTGGAATTAACCCTGCTAAGGCGAGTGTGTGTGGCGATGAAAATAAAGATTATGTGGCTGCGATTGCCACGGGCATGCATCCCTATATGGCGGCCTATGGGTTTGAAAGCTTTTTGCGCTTAACCCATAAGTTTGAAATACCTGAAGAAATTATCTCCCGCTCGCCGCAGGAGTTGTGTGCGCGGGTGTTGCACGGTTTGGATATCGCTCCTTAGCGTACAAACTCAGTGGGTTTTTCTATTTCATAAAGTGCATCAGCAATATCCGCAACCTTTGCTTCAATAACGGATTGTGCATCGCGCAGGCCACGGTTATAAAAATAGGCACCCACTTCTTTAGCAAAAAAATCTAATAAGAACTCGGCATCAAACTGACCGAGTTCTTGATCCATTTCCCTACTAAAATATACTTGCACTTTGCGGACAATAAGTTCTTTTTCTGCTTTTGAAAATTCGATATTTGACATGGATAGGTTTTCTTGATTGATTATCTTGATTGATAAGTTAAGATTTCTTGTGTTTAACTTTTAACATTAAAATAATTACAGCACTGCACAGCCCAAAAAACACTACGCTACCCAAACCGATAAATAAGCGGCCTTTAAAAAATAGCCAGATTCCACCCATCATAAATAAGAGTGATACCAAGAGCAGAAGCCAGAGCATGAGCGTGTTATGGCTGTTGGCTGAATTTTTATAGCTCTCTTTTAAGGTGAGCTTTTCAGTGCAGATTGGGCAATCTTTGGTGAGCAGGTTTACGTAAAGGTAAAAGCCTAATGTGAGCAAGGTTAAAGCCAGCACTGCGGGCAACCATAATCTCAATATGCTGAGTAATATGGCTACGGGTAATATGATTTGATAGTAGCGAATTACAAACATTCTGAGTTTGATTTTGGTGACTTCATCTGGCAATACGCGGCCTTTGCCTAATACACCCCAAGGATAAAATACATTATTGCCGTTGCTGTCTTTTTTAAACGAAGCATCGGCTAATCCTTCAAAATATCCCATGATAACACCTGATTAAATTAAAACTGTTCTCAGCATAATCTTCGCACTTAATTGCGAAACAAAGTGCGAAGATTATCAAAAACTATTTATTTTCACTGCCAATAAATTTGTAAATAGTCGCGCCTAAGACTGCGCCTACTATAGGTGCTACCCAGAACAACCACAATTGCGCTAATGCCCAGTCGCCTACAAATACTGCTACGCCAGTGCTGCGCGCTGGGTTAACAGAGGTGTTAGTAACGGGAATGCTAATTAAATGAATTAAGGTTAAGCAAAGGCCAATAGCGATAGGCGCAAAACCTGCGGGTGCGCGTTTATCAGTTGCGCCCATAATCACAATTAAAAAGAACGCCGTCATCACAACTTCACAAATTAATGCTGCGTGCATGGAGTAACCGCCGGGTGAATGATCGCCAAAACCGTTGGATGCAAAACCGGCAGATACATCAAAACCTGCTTTGCCGCTTGCAATCGCAAGCAACACGCCGCCCGCTAAAATACCGCCAAGCACCTGCGCTGCAATGTAAGGCAATAATTCTTTGGCAGGGAAACGACCACCAGCCCATAAACCAATAGAAACCGCAGGGTTTAAATGACAACCAGAAATGTGGCCAATCGCAAAGGCCATGGTTAACACCGTTAAACCAAACGCGAGTGAAACACCGAGCAAGCCGATTCCCACTTCGGGAAACGCCGCCGCTAAAACTGCACTACCACAACCGCCAAGCACCAACCAAAAAGTCCCGAATGATTCTGCTACATACTTCTTCATAAAAAGCTCCTTTGCATTCTTAGATGCGCTGAGATTATCTACTCTATCGCTAGCATGGGTAAAACTGAATGTGTAGGCAATGATGAAATGACCACCACTGAAAACGGTTTGAATATAAGGGGTAATTCATTTCTTTGCTAGCAGGAAATCAAATCGTATTGATCAACTGCTTCCACTGCCAGAATTCTTTGGGCGATAAACGGTAGCGCACTAAAACGCCTTCATGGAGGCGTTGAATATCATCTAATACCATCGCAATAAAATACTCGCGTTCCGTTACCGGAATTTCAGTTTTCGCATAATCGATAACGGCTTGGGTGTAAGGTGTTTTCTGCGAGCGCACTATATCGCCCACTATGTGGTGTAACTGGTTGCGATATTTCAGGCGCAAAGGTTCTGGCTCTGCGAGTGTTTTTTTCACTTGAATATAACGCTGTGCGGAACGTTCGTATGCCCAGACAAAAAGATCGCGCAGCAATGCGGTGTTGCGCAGTTCATACACACTCAGCATGGCTTCAATGTAAGCGCGCTCGGGTACTTCAATAAACGTGAGTGGGCAAAGGTTGTGTTTAATAAAACTAATGTTAGCGCCAATGCGCGCAACACGTTTATTCACATCCTCAAAGGCTTGCAGGCAAGGTAGGTGCACTAAGATAAAAAATGCTTGCTCAAAAGGGTCAAGAATCGCGTTGGCTTTTTGCAGCAGCAGCGTAAATTGCGTTTCAATTAATTGCGGAATAGCAGTTGGTTTATAGACTGTGCCGCTGATATTTACTTCGCGCAAACGCACTCGCCCGCAGGCGGCTGCATCGGGCATTAGGTTTTCAGAAAGTAGGCCGTGCAAATTCAGAAAGGTGTAACGGTCAAAACCAATGTCGGTTACAGATTCCACCAGCATTTCAATAGCGCGTTTGTGGTTAAGAATCATCTGTGTTTCTAACGCATCTTTATTGGTAGCTGCTTCGCCTTGCACAATTAACCGTTCGGTATCCAAACGTGAATAAGTATTGCCTTCTAAGCGGCTGGATGCCCACGATAAATCAATCAGTAAGCGGTCAAGAATGTCCCGGCCATAGGTGCCAACCGCTTTGGTCGCCATTCCTGTATCGCCCATGCGGCGGAGTTGCGCGCGGGTATGTTCATCTAAATAGAAGGTGATGTTCGGTTGGTAAGCTATTAGCCAATCTGCATCATAGGCCACTGGAATTCGCGCCACCAAGGGTCTGCGAATTTGCGCAACCAATGCTCGCCCTTCCTCCGAGAGAGGAAGATATTGAGGGTAGTCCTCACGCTCTTCAGCAATTTGCCACTCTGGTAGATAGCTAGTTGGAATTGGTGCGGGATTTGAGTTTGGTTTGGCTAATCTATAGCGCGTAGCGCGCGCCTTGCCGTCACGCAGAATCGCGCCAAAGTCGATAAGTTGAGCGAGTTGACGCTGCAGGCTCCGTCGTGGAATCTGGGGAAGCTGACTACAAAGTGCATCTATGCCAAGACCTTGCGGTGCTTGTGCAAGTACGCCAAGGATATGTGTTTCTTGGTGTGGTGATTGCTGATTTGGTGATTGTGTATTCATTGCGCCAGCCTCATTGTTGGCGCAATAAATATAAATCGCGCCATTAATGATATTATTTTGGCACAATTTGGCGCGATTGTGTATGGGTGTGGCGCGATTTTAAAGTTTTTTATTGTGGTCGAAATCTAAAAACCCTATAAGTTAACAAGAATGCCGCGCAGCTTAGTCCGATAATTAATGCAGTCCAAAACCCAGCTGCACCCATGGGCGCGCTCAGCCAATCTTTAAAGGTGAGGACAAAGCCGAGCGGCAGGCACACACACCAAAATGAAAACAACATAATAAACATGGGGATTTTGGTGTCTTTATAGCCGCGCAACACATTGATCATGGTGACTTGAGTGACGTCAGCAATTTGGAAGATGGCGCCCAAGGCAAAAAGCTGGATTGCAATGGCCTGTACTTGGTTGTCGCTGGTGTAAAGCCCAGCAATAAATTTGCGGCCAAAAAAGAAAATCGGTGCGTTAATGGCGGCAATGCCAAGGCCAAGAAAGATCGCACTGCGCGCTAAGAGTCGTGCTTTAAAGTGTTCCCCCGCGCCAAGCAAATAGCTCACGCGCAGGGTTAAGGCCATGCCCAAACTGAGCGGTATCATAAAAAATAATGAAATGGCATTAAGAACAATTTGGTGACCTGCAATTACTGTAGGGCCAAGCGGCGATAAGAAAAGAGCGATAGCGCAGAACATACTCACTTCCACAAACATCGCCAAGCCAATCGGTAAGCCGAGCTGCAGGATGTGCTTAATCTCTGCCCAATCGGGTTTTACCCAATCGCCAATTAAGTGAAAGTCTTTATAGTCTTTGCTGCGATTTAAATAGACCAAGAGCGCGATCACGGCAATCCAGTTAGAAACTGCGGTCGCCCAGCCGCAACCTACGCCGCCCATGGCGGGTACCTGCCAATCGCCAATTGAGAAACCAAAAATAAATAGATAGTTGAAGGGTATATTGATGACGGTGCTGACCAATGAAAACGCCATGATGATACGTGTGTGCCCCATGCCATCGGTCAAGCCGCGTAAGGAGTTAAGCAAGAGTACGGCGGGAATCCCCCAGGCGAGGGCATCCAAATAGCCTTGGGCGATGTCGGTGGTTTCGGCATCTAATCCCAAGGCCACAAAAATTGGCCTTACATGGGTGAGAATGGCCGCCATCATCACCGAGCCGACTATAGCGATATAAAGCCCCTGCCACGTGACGGGCATGATACGCGCGTGGCTGTCTGCCCCGCGATGACCAGAAATCAATGGTTGTAAGGCGCTCAGCACACCGATAAAAAACAGCAGCACCGGCCCCCAAATCCCTGTACCTATACCTACCGCCGCCAAGTCACGCGCACTGGCATGGCCAGCCATCATGGTATCCACCACGCCATTCGCCATTTGCGCTAACTGCGCGACCATAATCGGCACACCCAATATGGCAAGCGTTTTCCATTCGCTGAGAGTTTGCGAAAGGATGCTCGGCGAGTTTTTAGCGGGTGTTTGATTGGATGGCGCTTTAATAGGTGTGGTCACAACAATTACCGAGATTTACTGCAGAAAGGGTAGGGAGAAAGCTAGTTCGGCAATATATAGCAATAGGCTAAAAAGGGAAGGCTTGGGGGGGTTCTATTGATTGCAGTTTCAGGTGGCGCTGCCATAATCGCGGCTCACGTTTTTAGGGCGATTGAAAATGGCAGAGTTGCAGGCCTATCAATATGTGTTGATAGCATTAGTGTTCGTGTGGAGCGGTTTTGTTCGCTCGGGTTTGGGCTTTGGTGGCGCGGTTATGTCGCTGCCATTTTTGCTATTGATTGATAACAGGCCATTGGTGTACTTGCCGATTATTGCGGTGCATTTATTATTTTTCTCGTCGATTACCGTTTGGCAGAACCATCTAAAACATCGAGAGCAAAAGCATCGCCAAGCGATTCTTGCAGGTGAAGTGCAAAAAAGGGAAGGTGGTACGATCGATTGGGCTTATTTAAAAAAGTCCATGAAGGTGATGATCATTCCAAAATTAATTGGCGTTGCCGGGTTGCTGACGATTCCTGCGAGTGTGATGACGGGGATTATTTTTTCCATAGTATCTGTGTATTCCGTTACTTATATTTTAAATAAGCCATTTAAAAGCACGAATCCTTGGTTGGATAAATTATTTTTGGTGTTGGGTGCTTACATTAGCGGAACATCTTTAATCGGTGCGCCTTTAATTATTTCAGTATTCGGCACTCACGTTGCTAAACACCAATTGCGCGATACGCTGTTTGTGCTCTGGTTTATTTTGGTAGTGATTAAAATGATCGCCTTTTTAATTGCAGGCGTTGATTTGCAGTTAGCGCAACACTTGTGGTTATTGCCTTGTGCGACTGTTGGCCATTTAATTGGTTTGCGATTCCATCAAAAAATTGTGGATGGCGACCCTAAAGTATTTTATCGCGTGCTCGGTGTGAGTTTATTGTGTGTGAGTTTGATGGGTGTGGTTTCTCTCTTTATAAAATAAACTCGCACGCTATAAAAATAGGCGGAATTACTCCGCCTCTTCCAACACTTCAATCGCCGTTTTAAAAACCTTCTTCCCACGCTTGTAGCGTTTCTCCACGCTGGCGTCGGCAAAGACTTCTAGCAGCGCAGTATTTAAATCATAAGTTCTGTGATCGTAACCCGTATCCATAGCTGCCGCTTCAAAACCTTGCGAGAGTGCATCGCTGTAGTGAGATACATCTTCAATTAATTCAGTGGCAATACTAAAGTCACTTGGGTTTGCAAATGAGGCTTCGCAAGATTCCACTTTAACCGCGTGAAAACTTCTGCAACGGAAGGGGCGCACTTCATAAATGCTGCATTGGTTTTCAATTAAAAATGGGCATTTAATATTGGTGGCTAAATGTTCTTTGGGGGTGAGGGTGCGAATGACTTCTGCGTTCTCAGTGGCGCTG
>DAOORH010000096.1:0-9695 GCA_035389145.1 Cellvibrio sp. | reverse complement strand
GGAGCGAATTAGAAACGGGCGATCCGGATTTTATTCCACGCAAACACACCGTACTGGTACAACCCGGTTCAAAAATTAGTTATTTACTGACTGCCGACGCCAAAGGCCGCTGGGCATATCACTGCCATTTGCTCTACCACATGCTCGGTATGATGCGCATGGTTAAGGTGGTATAGGAGAATTATGATGAAAAAATATTATGCGAAAAATTTAATCGCAACACTCATCGCCACCAGCGTTTTTTTGCCAGCAGCTGTTGTACATGCAGACAACCATAGTGACGCACATGGAGCAGAAGCCATGCACGATCATGGCGATAATCCCGTCCTCACCAAAGTCATGTTTGATCAATTTGAATTGCGCAACACTGATAGTGAAAACTCATTTAATGTTGACGCGCAAGCATGGATCGGCAACGACTTAAACAAATTTTGGTTAAAAACAGATGTTGAAAAACGCGATGGCGAATTGGAAGAGGCAGAAGTGCAAGCGCTTTATAGTCGTGCTATTGCACCCTATTGGGATCTGCAACTGGGAATTCGCCAAGATCTAAAACCTTCACCAACTCGCACTTGGGGCGTGCTCGGTGTACAAGGCCTTGCACCCTATTTCTTTGAGGTGGATGCTGCTTTATTTGTAGGCGAATCCGGTAAAACTGCGATGCGTATTGCTGCTGAATACGAATTGTTGTTTACCCAGAAATTAATTCTCTCCCCTGAAATAGAAGTCAATCTCTACGGCCAAAACGATTGGGAAACTGGCGCAGGTTCGGGATTGTCCGATATTACCGCCGGCCTGCGTTTGCGTTATGAAATTAAGCGCGAGTTTGCTCCCTACATCGGGGTGAATTGGAGCAAGCAATTTGGCACAACGGCTGATATGGCTGAGAACAAAGGCGAATCCGCTAGCGATACCACGCTGGTGGCAGGTTTACGTATTTGGTTTTAACCAATAACCTGGTTATATCCGCACCATTAGAGAGCGAACCACGAAGATATAAAGTTTATCTTCGTGGTGTTTATCGCAGACTATAATACGTAATGCTGTTAACTTTAGCGGTAACCTTATCACTTGCATTTCGGACTGTATCGCCGCCATGACTGACACTACACCCACAGCCTTGTACGACAAAAAACTGGATGCGGAAAGTGAATTGCGCTTCCGGGCTTTAGCCGATGCAATTCCGTTAATTGTGTGGACAGCCAACGCGAGTGGCGAAACAGACTACTACAACAGCCAATGGGAAGCTTACACGGGGCTTAGCGCTGAGCAAGCAAAGGGCTGGGACTGGTCACCGGTTTTACATCCAGACGATTTACAAAATTGCATTGATAGGTGGACCCACGCATTTAAAACCGGTGAGCCCTACGAAATTGAATATCGCTTTAAACGCGCCGCTGATGGTACTTACCGCTGGCACTTGGGCCGCGCAATTCCGTTTAAAGACCCAGCAGGCAATATCGTTAAATGGTTTGGCATTTGTACTGATATTGATGATCAAGTAAGTGCAAAAAACACCCTCAATCAAGCCTACCTTGAAATTGAAAAAATAGTTGCGGAACGAACTACTGAACTTGCAGCCGCCAATCAACAACTCGCACGTCACAACGAAATACGCAAAGCGGCGGTAGAAGCATTGCAGCGCGACTCAGCGCGTTTGAATGAAATTATTACTACGCAAACTATGCTCGCCAAAGCCAACTTGGATTTGGATGCGTTTATCAATTTAGTCGTTGAACGAATGGCCATTCTGACACTCGCAACCGGTGCGGTAGTGGAGATGGTAGAAGGCGATGAGATGGTTTACCAAGCCGCTACAGGAATACTCAATGAGCACATCGGTCTAAGGCTCAAGATAGGCGCGAGCCTTTCCGGTTTATGTATTCAAAGCCGCGAAGTCTTAAATTGTATTGATACTGAAAATGACCCACGGGTAGATATTGTAGCCTGCAGAGCCATTGGCGTACGCGCCATGGTGGTTGCGCCCTTATTGAACGCAGGGAATCCTGTGGGCGTTTTGAAAATTGTAGCGTCTGAACCTTTTACATTTACTGATCGCGATTTGCAAACCTTGCGCTTAATGGCGGGGCTGATTGGGGCAGCCATCGGCCACCAAACGGATTACGATACCAACCTCCGTTTACTCTCGGAGCGCACTGAAGCCGTAACAGCACTTGAACAAGAAATTGCGCGACGCATTGAAATTGAAGAGTCAGTGCGTGAAAACGAATTGCGCACGCGCATGATTTTAGAAAGTTCCTATGACGCATTTATCGCTATGGATTCAAACGGTGTCATCATCGATTGGAACCAACAAGCCGAAATAACCTTTGGCTGGACACGTGAAGAAGCTCTGGGTGAAATACTGGGCAACTTAATAATACCTATCGACTTCCGACAAGCACATATCGACGGAATGAAAAAATTTGTAGCCACCGGCGTGGGCGATGCTTTAGGTAAGCGCATTGAATTACCCGGGTTGCGTAAAAGCGGAGAAGAGTTTCCGTTAGAAGTTACTATTCGTGCATTACCGCATAAAAATGGGCATGAATTCTGCGCATTTCTGCGCGATATTACAGAACGCAAACATGCAGAGGAGCGTTTGTTTCAGCTCGCACATAGCGACTACCTCACCGATTTACCAAACCGCAGTTTATTTAACGATAGAATCGTAGAGGCCATGCAGCGCAGCAAACGCACCCGCTCATTAATGGCTCTGATGTATTTGGATGTAGACAAATTTAAATCTATTAACGATAACTACGGCCACGCCGTGGGTGATGGTTTGTTAATTGAGTTTTCAAAACGCTTGTCTGCCTCTGTACGCGCAACCGACACAGTTGCGCGTTTAGGTGGCGATGAATTTACAATTATCGCTGAAGTATTAAAAAGCCCAGACGATGCACAACTCATCGCCTCAAAAATCATTAAGCATGTTAGAAAAGAAATGTGCATCCACGATTTCAACTTAAATGTAACCACCAGTATTGGTATTAGCTTTTACCAAGGCGAAGATATAGATGCAGATCAACTTATTAATAATGCCGACCGCGCGCTCTATCGAGCCAAACAAGCAGGCAGAGATCGCATGAGCCTATAGTTTGCATTAGAAATAACATTTTTGACACGCAAGCCGCTGCATATTTAAATTGTTACCAAACCGTCATTATTCCGACTTAAAAACTTCACACTAAGCCTCTACTTTAGCCACAGCTAAAGGAGGCTACTATGAAAAAACTCTTACTTTGTACAACAATTTCACTTGCGCTAACCGCATGCGGTGGTTCAAAAACTTCTGTAACTATTGACCCTACTCCAACACCAACCCCTACTACCACACCTAAAAATGTGATTTTTTTCTTGGGTGATGGCATGGGCATGACCACACTTACCGCCGCTAGAATTTATGGCGCAGGTGAAGATGGCGAGCTCACTATAGATACATTCCCAGAAACCGCATTTGTTAAAACCTTTTCAAACGATGCTCAAGTCACCGACTCAGCGCCTTCTATGGCTGCGTACATGACCGGTGTAAAAATGAACAACGAAGTCATTTCAATGACTCCAGAAACCAAAGCTTTTGATGATAAAGGTGCGAGCTATTTAAAAGGCACCGATAGCATTTGTCCGAGCACCAACGGCAAACCTGTTACAACTTTACTTGAAATTGCAAAATCTAAAGGCATTGCAACTGGTGTAGTCACTACCACTCGAGTTACTCACGCGACACCTGCGGCAACCTATTCGCACGTGTGCCACCGCGACGCAGAAAATACGATTGCTGCACAGCTTGCTCCTGCCACAACCGACAAAGGCTACAACGATAAATTGTTGGATGGCGTAGACGTTGTATTAGGAGGCGGCCGTCAATTCTTCTTGCCCGCTGCAGTTGGCGGTAAGCGTACCGATAGCCGTGATTTGGTTGCTGAAATGAAAGCCAAAGGTTATAGCTATGCCAGTAATAAAACTGAACTAGATGCAATCAACGCAAAATCTGCCACTAAATTGCTCGGCTTATTTAATTCAAGCCACATGAATTACGATTTAGTGCGCGGCAGCACCAATGAGCCAAGCTTGTCAGAAATGACAGTAAAAGCGATTCAAACCTTGCAGAAAAATCCTAACGGCATTTTCTTAATGGTTGAAGGTGGCCGTATAGATCACGCCCTGCACGAAACTACTGCAATTAAAGCACTGCAAGATACGATTGCTTTTGATGACGCTATTAAAGCTGCCATCACTGAAATCAAGAAAACTGATCCAACCTTAAAAAATACCTTAATCGTTGTAACGGCTGACCATGACCACACATTAGTGTTGCAAGGTTATGCTGCAAGAACGGGTAAAACCACCGTAAACAATTCTGGTGTTTTAGGTTTGTTAAAAAACTACACCGACGGTTCTGTTGCTAAAGATGCCGATGGCATGCCCTACACCATTATAGGTTTCGGCAATGGTGAAAACCGCGTTGCTGGTGACCGCAAAAATTTCGCAGCACTGAGCGATAACCAAGTGTTTGCCGATACTTATCACCAAGAAGCTGCAATTCCTGTTGGTGCTGGCAGTGAAACGCACGGTGGTACAAACGTGTTCCTCGGTGCAATGGGTAAAAATGCAGACTCCTTCACTGGCGTTATTGATAACACCAAAGTTTACACGCTGATTCGCAGCGCAATTGACCTTTAATTGCAAAAAGTCAAATAGGAAAAAATTATGAAAAAATTATTACTCGCTGCTGTTTTAGCATCAGCATGCTCGCCCGCAGCATTCGCTGCAGGCGAAGCTAAAAATGTTATTTTCTTTCTTGGTGACGGCATGGGCCCAACCACTGTAACTGCAGCGCGCATTTACAAATATAAGGAAGAAGGCGAATTACATATGGAGAAACTCGACGGTAAAACTCGTACCGCTCGCGTGAAAACCTATTCAAACGACGCTCAAACAACTGACTCAGCACCTTCAATGGCGGCCTATATGACCGGCGTTAAGATGAATAACGAAGTCTTGTCTATGTCGGCAGATACCAAAGCAATTCGCCCCAACGGTAAAGACTCAGCGTGCCCTGCTACTGGGAATGGCACTGCAGTTGATACCATTTTGGAATTGGCTAAAGCAAAAGGTAAATCCGTTGGCGCAGTAACAACAACAACTGTTACTCATGCAACTCCAGCGGCGACTTATGCGCACATTTGCCATCGCGATGCTGAAAATACTATTGCTGCACAAGCCGCAGTTGGCGGAGTTGGTTACAACACAAAACTCGGCGATGGTTTGGACGTGTTACTTGGTGGTGGCAGAACTTACTTCCTACCGACCACAGGCACAGGTGCAGCGAAAGGCAGCCGCACAGACGGCAGAGATCTAACCGCAGAAATGCAGGCTAAAGGCTACGCCTACGCGAGCACTGGCACTGCGTTGGCGGCAATTGATGGCAAAACCACCACTAAATTGTTAGGTCTTTTCAACCCGAGCCATATGGAATATGAATTGGATCGCGTAAAGAAAAACATTGATGAACCAAGCTTGGCAGCCATGACATTAAAAGCTATTGATGTACTTGGTCAAAACTCTTCAGGCTTTTTCTTGATGGTAGAAGGTGGCCGTATTGACCACGCATTGCACGGCACCAACGCAAAACGTGTTATGGACGACGCCATTGCATTCGATGACGCTATTAAAGCAGCGTTGGATGAAATGAAAAAACGCGATCCAGACTTGAAAAACACCCTAATCGTTATCACCGCTGACCACGATCACACCATGACCTTTAACGGTTACGGCAAACGCGGTAGTAATGTTTTAGGTACAGTGAAAAACTATAAAGACGGCAAAGAAATGGTGGATGCCGATGGCAAAAACTACACGACTCTGGTGTTTGGTAACGGCCCTAATCGCCCTGCGGTAAGATCTAATTTGGTTGAAGGTAATGCTGATAAAACTCAGGCATTGCATGATGACTATCAGCAAGAAACTGCCGTAAAACTTAGCTCTGAAACTCACGGCGGCGGCGATGTAATGTTGTTTGCAACTGGCGCTGGTGCGGCTTCAAAAACATTTAAAGGCACCATCGACAACACTAAAGTATTTAGTTTAATCACTACTGCTTTTGGCTTTTAAGTTTCAATTCACGCTTTACATTAACACTAACACCTGATCCACGGATCAGGTGTTTTCTTTTGTGGAATAGACATGAAAAAATATTTTATGGTTGTGGGCGCCCTGCTGCTCGCCCAAAACACTTTAGCAGCTCCACTCGCCGCGATTATGACGTTTGAAAGCATGACCATCACTGCCGATGGAGTTAAAAAGCAAACGCATTTCCAAGAATTATTTATTCGCGACACTAATCTTGTATGGAGCGAGCGAATTATTCCAAAATCCGTGCAACAACATGATCATGCCGAGGAAGAAAGCGCACAAGAAAAGCATGTTCATAAACACAATTTAAATTTTGCCACCTCAGGAAAATGGCTAGTGCGTGATGCCAGCGATAAGATTGACTTTCGTTTTGTGCGCAAAGAAGACAAAAAAATTATTGCACCACGGGTTTCTGAATACGGCACCTTAGGTTTTGATGGCGTATGGGAAACAGCCTATTATTTAGCGAATCGCAACGCACTCAAAAAAATGACACTGCTAAAAAGATCAGCCCCCACTGGGGCGACTTGGTATGAAAAAAAGACAGCGCATGATTTCACCCGCATCCTTTGGGATGAAAAGAATGAAATACCACTAAGCATTGAAAGCGGCACGCTTGATGGCAATAGTAATAACAAAATAACCTTGGTTATTACACCTACGCCATCACCACTGCCTTGGAGCACGCTTGGGAGCTACCAAACTATTGCCTATGAAGACCTGCTCGATTAAACGTTTTTACAAGGATACGCACTAATATCTTCTTGCGCCTCGGAGACTTGATCTACACTGATATAGCTATCAACCCGCTAATATCACCGAGGCATACTCACCATGAACGTATATAAGATTACTGTAATTGCTTTAAGCCTCACACTTATCGCCTGCTCGCCCAAAAATGCCGATGAAAAACCGCAGGGAGTATTGAGCGATGCGCAGAAGCAAACGCTTGATAAATCCAAAAAAACGGAAGAGTTGTTGGATAAAGCGAATAAAGAAAGGATGAAAGAAGTGGATGAGGAATCTACTGAGAAATGAGTTGGCAATCAAAGAAGGTTTAGCTCAATGCTAAACCCTGCTCGCGATAATCTTTAATAAACACACCAAAGGCACCATCTTTAAGCGCGCGTTTAATCAAAAATGTTTTTTCCATCTTGCCTTTTTCAACGTCGGCCAAATCGACTAATACATTTTTTGCGAGCGGCTTATCTTGATTTTTAACAACAATAATTTTAGGTAAGTGACGAAACTTAGTATTGGTTTCAAATACAATCGCCACCAACCCATTGACCAATTCCACTAGCGTACCGGGTGGATACAAACCGACACTTTTAATAAACTCCAAGGTTAAACGATCATCAAAATGTGTACCGCGATCTTTAAAAATAATTTTTAGGGCTTCAGTGGAAGGAATACTCGGCGAGTAACAGCGATCTGCAGTCATGGCATCGTAAGCATCCACAATAGCAATCATTTTTGCCAGTTCAGAAATGCCAGACGACTTTAAACCGCGCGGATAACCAGTACCGTCCATTTTTTCGTGATGGCTGTAAGCAACATCAATGGTGCTGTTGGGAATTCCTGGCGAAGCCATTAGCAAATTGCGACCATGCGTGGCATGCGCCTTCATGATGTTAAATTCTTTTTCCGTTAACGGGGATGGTTTATTTAACACCGCCGGATCAACTTTCATTTTGCCAACATCGTGTAGCAAGCCACACATACCCAACTTTTCTAAATCGGCTTCGCTCATACCCAAATGACGGCCGAACGCAATTGCCAAAATACACACGTTCAAACAGTGCTCGGCGGTGTATTCATCCTGACTGCGAATTTTAGACATCCACAGCAAAGCATCTGAATTGCGCAAAATACTGTGCACACAGTCCTTAACTGTTGCTTTTGCTTTTGCTTGCTCAGTATTAACGACTCCACCCAAACGCAAATCATCTAGCAAGGTGCGAGTTATACGGCGGGCTTCACGATAAGTTTGTAGCGCGGCCGAATGTTCGGCCTTGGTATCTACTTTGTTGATATAGCTGACTTTTTTGGACTGGCCTTTGGCAACCGCGCGCTCCTCCGGTGCCACCCATTCTTCACGCACAGCATCTATCCAAACGTGTTGCGAGTACTCAGAAATCGCATCTATATCATCCAAGCTTTCAACCACAAAGCCTTGCATCAAAAAGGGAGTTTCCAACCAAGGGCGGTCAAGTTTAGAGACGAACATGCCTATTTTTAGCTCCGATATATGAATCCTAATCGTCTTCTCAGACGACTTCACATACCCAGGGCGTACTTCATTAAAATCCAAGCTAACCTCGCACGAGATCTGATCCGCCTGACCACGGAGGTCAAGCTATCTATACATTATTCGATAGGCTAAGTTTAGCTGTTTTCACTTATCGTGAAGAAAACAAAAAGATCTAAGGAAGGCAAAAGCTATATCCAATGCCTAGCGGGCTTTGGCTCGATCCCACAAAACCGTCATTTCTTCAATACTGGCTTCAGACATAGGTTTGTTGAGATGAGTTTCAATATAGTTGAAACGGTCTTCAAATTTTTGGCTGGCTTTGCGTAAGGCAAGCTCAGGGTCAATTTTCAAATAGCGGCTTACATTTACGACAGCAAAAAACAAATCGCCCAGCTCTTCTTCAATCGCATCGTTATCATCTGCAATTAACGCCTCCTCTACTTCAATTAATTCTTCGCGCACCTTTGCGATAGGGCCTTGAACATCCACCCAATCAAAACCTACGCTAGCAGCGCGTTTCTGCAATTTTGCGGCGCGGCTTAACGCGGGCAAGTTGAGCGGCACATCCGCCAACAAACCCTGCACACCGTTGGCATCGCGTTCTTGTTGTTTAATGGCTTCCCAACGCGCTTTTACATCGGTTGGGAGCGTATGGCGATTATCAATTTTGCTCGCCAAAGTGCCATCGGGAAATACATGCGGGTGACGACGCACCAACTTTTCGACAAGATCGGAAACGACTCCAGCGAAATCAAAACGATTTTCTTCTTTGCCTAGCTGGCTGTAGAAAATCACCTGAAATAATAAATCACCTAACTCTTCTTTGAGATGCACAAAATCCTGCTTCTCAATAGCATCCACTACTTCATAAGCTTCTTCCAATGTCGATGGCGCTATGCTCGCGTAATCCTGCTTAATATCCCACGGGCAACCCGTTTGCGGGTCGCGTAAGCGTGCCATTAAATATAGAAGATCATCGGTGGTGTATTTGTAGCTTGTCATTTTAGTTTTCCAATATCACTGCGTAGAAAGCAAATTATCCATTCGCTCTAAATGTAAAATCAACGCTGCGCTGTTTAGATTGAGTGCTTGAAAATATTCTTCCGCCATTGGCTTCACGCCACTCACACTCGGCAGCGGCATGTGCTGCTCAACCATCATGTACAAGCGAGGAATAAAAATAAACTGTAACCATTGCGGGAAATTTAAGGTGTCTATCGCAAAGGGCTGCGTGCTTGCTAAAGCCTCTTCTGAGGGAGATTCAAATTCCCACAGATGCAAATCGCGTAGCTCTTTTTCCACG
>DAOORH010000095.1:0-9716 GCA_035389145.1 Cellvibrio sp. | reverse complement strand
GATATTGAGCGCTGCTTTAAAGAAATAAACCAGATGCGGATTTACGGACGCTTACTGTATTTGTTATTAAAAGCAGGTGGCTATCTAACAGCTTCGTCTTACCTAAACGATAAAGTGTTCCACCCTAGTATAGATAAGATTTAGAACTTGGCATTCAGATTGTTTTTTATACAGTTTTTACGCTGTGTTTCTCTCGGTAACTGCACGATTCATCTTTTCTTTTTATTACAGACATACTTATCATTTTTGTTTATGATGAGGAAAAGCTATATAAAACTGTGGGCTACGTCTCTACAGTAGGAAAGATTGGAGTAAGGCCATAGGATTATTTGCCTTGAAACTATTTGCAAGGTAGCTAGGCCGCCAAGACTGTTCTCACGTGCTGAACAAATCTTGAGTAGCACAGCATTCCGCCTAGAGAATGTTAGATGCGCGCGGCTATCACTATTTAAGTATTAAGTGATAAGAGCTTGCGGATTAACCCAGGACTCAACAATCACCCCTAGTGGGCAGCTATGCAGAATAAAAACAATGCAGTGGAATTGATTAAAAAATTCCAGCAACTTTTTACCAATTTAAATCACAAAGAAATCGCTGAGCGACTGGTGAAACTCGTCGTCGCCAAGGCCGTTATTAGCCGCGCTGTACTGGTTGTAGAGCGCGATAGCCATCTTTACGTTGAAGCCATTGCCTCGCAACAAGATTCTGAATTATTAGTGAGCGGCATTACCACCTCACTCAATCGCCTGAATTACTTACCCCATCAACACATACATCAAGTCTTTGATAGCGGTAAACCCCAAGCATTGGATAGTCATCAAATCCAGCTGCTCGGTGCCATGTTTACCCAAAAAGGCTGTAAAGCCTGCTACCTCCACCCTATTTTAGAAAACGACAAAACCATTGCAGTTTTCTATATGGAGGCAGAACAGGGTTTAGCGCAGCTGATTCAAAGCGTTAATGAGTTGGATTCAGTGTGGACGTTTAGCTCGCTGCTGGTTCGTCAAGTGATTGATATGTGGCATCACGAAGAACAATCCGAGCGGTTCCGTTTAGCGGAGCAAGCACTTTGGGCCAGCGAAACTTATCTCAACGCGATTCTGCGTTACTCGCCAGCATTAATTTCGGTAAAAGATTTAGACGGTAACGTCGTGCTCGCCAGCGATCACTTTAAACACATGGCGAATATCGATGAAGCAGGTTTTGTCGGCAAAAACGTATTTGATGTGTACCCCAAAGATGTTGCCCAATCCATTTGCGATATAGATACGGCCACTAAAACCAAACAACAAACCTTCGAAGTCGAATTAGATTTGATGCACAAAGACGGCAGTATGCACACCTATTTAATGGTGAAGTTTCCGCTGCGCTCTAAAGAGAATCGCGTCTTCGGTGTGTGCACTATTGGCACCGATATTTCCGAGCGCAAGCTGGCCGAAAATGCACTGCGCGAACAGCAGTCGCGCCTCAACTACATGGCGTTTCACGATTCGCTGACCGGTTTACCTAACCGCTCTTTATTTTATGATCGCATTTATCACGGCCTTGCGCGCGCGCGTCGCGGCAACTCCAAAGTCGCACTTATGCTGCTCGATATCGATCGATTTAAAAACATTAATGATAGCCTCGGCCATGACGCGGGCGATTTAATGCTTAAAGCCATCGCCATGCGCCTGAACGAAGGCGTGCGCGATATGGATACTGTCGCGCGTTTGGGCGGCGATGAATTTGTGGTGGTGCTAGAAGGCGTACACGATCTTGAAGATGTTATGTTCGTTGCCAATAAACTCTTGGTCACGCTCGCGCGTCCCATGGAAATTAGCGGCCACGAAATTACTTCTACCGTGAGTATTGGTGTCAGTATTTTCCCCGAGGACGGTGACGTGACTGACGAATTACTTAAGCATGCCGACATCGCCATGTACAAAGCCAAAGAAGCTGGCAAAAACAATTGCCAGTTTTACACTAAAGGCATGAATGCCACGGCGGTAAATTATTTGTTGCTAGAAAATGATTTGCGACGCGCACTCGAACTCCATCAATTCACCTTGCATTACCAACCGCAAATTGATTTAAAAACCGGCGATTTAATGGGCGTGGAAGCCTTGGTGCGCTGGCAACATCCCGATCGCGGCTTGGTATCACCCGCACATTTTATTCCACTCGCCGAAGAGACTGGCTTAATTGTGCCCATTGGTGAATGGGTACTGCGCGAAGCTTGTCGTCAGCAAAAACTTTGGTTGGATGCGGGGAAAAAAGTCGGCAAGATTGCCGTTAACTTATCGCCACGCCAATTCCGCCAAAAGAATTTCCCCGGCAAAGTGGAAGCTATTCTGCGCGAAACCCAATTAGCCGCCGAATATTTAGAATTAGAAATTACCGAAAGTTGCGCCATGGAACACGCGGGCGAAACCATTAATCAATTAAATCAGCTCAATCAAATGGGCATGTATTTAGCAATTGATGATTTCGGTACTGGCTATTCATCGCTCGCCTACTTGCAGCGCTTCCCGATTCAGAAATTAAAAATCGACCGCAGTTTTGTGAATGATATTCACGATGATATGAACGATGCCGCCATCACCAAAACCATCATTGGTTTGGCGCACAGCATGCAATTGCGCGTAGTTGCCGAAGGTGTGGAAACGCAGAATCAAGCCGACTGGTTACGCCAATGCGGTTGCGATCAAGCGCAAGGCTTCCTTTATGCCAAACCTATGTCGCCTAAACAATTTGAAAGCCACTTCCATGGCGGCCGCTTCTGTTTTGATGGCACGGTGATTCCGCTGGAAAACTATAAGCTAGGCGCTTAGCTTTTAGCGTTGCGATCTCCCGCCGAGATCGCAAGGCGCTCTCTCTCGCCCGCGCTCTCGCCCGCTTAACACTAGCTATCCCCCTCTTATCATTTTTCCAGTATCACAAAACACTTAGCTGCTTAGACTATGGGTACATCATTCGCCTAGCTGTTAGGTTAAGCTCGGCATCGCTATCCATCACAAAGCATTTGCAATCCCAAGAATTGTGTATTAGTGTAATAATACACATGGATTATGCTGCGGCTAGCGTTTAGTCCATTTATAAAAATATCACTTTTTAAGAAGGAGCCTCACATGACGCAATCGGCATCTAACACCAACAACCTGATCAATATTATCACCGCCCCTAAACTGGCCTTCCCCGCTATTAAAGAAAAACCCAGTGTACTTTTTCCACTTGGGCTAATTCTTGCTGCGGCAATTTGCAGCATGGTTTATTTTTATGCGACCGTAGATTTTGCTTGGATGATTGAGCAAATGGTAAATGCACAAACAGTCGGCAAAAGCGATGCAGAGCGTGAGGGCATGCAGAAAGCGATGGGGATGATGTCGCCTACCATTATGGGCGGTAGTTCAGTCGCAGGAATGGTAATTGCTATTTCGATTTTTTACTCGATTATGGCCGCTTATTTAATGCTCGTGAATAAACTCTTGGATAGCGACAACCTCGGCTTTAAAGCTTGGTTTTCATTTATCTGCTGGTGCTCTATTCCCTCTATCTTTACGTCGCTCGCATCACTCATCAATATAATGCTGGCCAGTAATGGTCAAATCACACCCGAAGCACTTAACCCTATTAGTTTTAATAATTTATTTTTACACCTTGTACCTAGCGACCCTTTATTTGGCCCCTTGAGTCCTTGGGATCCTATGATGCTATGGGGTATGGGCTTAATGATATTTGGTTTTAATCAATGGACAGGCAAATCACTCGCGAAATCAGCTGCAATTGTCTTAGCGCCTAGCTTAATTATTTACGGCACTTGGATTGCTATAGCGCTCAATTAATTCACACACCCTGACCTTGCCGGTGTTCTGCACCGGCTTTTTTGCCCTCGTACTTTCAATTTACTTTACGGTCTGCGTCTATGAAAAAGCCCATTATTATTGCTGTAATACTTTGTTTAATTATTGGTGTTCCGGTGATTAAAAAATTGACCAGCGGCGACAGCGTTAAAAAAGTTGAAGTTGAAGCGCTGGCAAATCACGCCATTAAGGCCTCCATTATCGCTTCAGGAAACTTAAATCACGAAGAAAAGGTGCAACTCAGTACCGAAGTGATTGGTAAGGTGAAAAGTATTTTTGTAAAAGAAGGCGATAAGGTACAGAAAGGCCAACTGCTGTTACAAATAGATGATGAAGCCTATATTTCAGCCACTGAACAAAATCAAGCTGCCGTGCGCATGCAAAAAATTGCCATTGAACGTTTGCAATCCAATTATCAAAATTTGCTCGCCCAGTGGCAACGTAAAAAAGTCTTGTTCGATAAAAAATTAATAGACCCACAAACCTTTGATGCGATAAGCCTCGAATTAGCCAGCGCAGATTTCCAAGTAAAATCTGGCCGCGAACAATTGATTCAAGCAGAGGCGCAATTGGCGCAAGCCAAAAATAATTTAGCAAAAACTCGCGCCTACTCACCCATTGATGGTGTAGTCACTTCGCTCACCATTAAAGTAGGTGAAACAGCTATTGCCGGTACCATGAATTTTGCGGCATCGAGTTTAATGACCATCGCCAACCCCACCAGCTTGCATGCCGAAGTGAATGTGGATGAAGCCGATATTACCAACGTAGCCGTTGGTCAGCGCGCAGAAGTGGTTGCTATTGCACACTCAGACCAACCTATAAAGGGCACAGTCGCATTTATTGCTGAAACCGCAAAAGTCGCCACTGGCCGCAGCGGTTTAAGCTTCGCGGTCAAAATTCGTTTTGAAGACACTAAAAACATTAAGTTGTGGCCGGGAATGTCTGCCCGTGCAGAAATTTTTACCAGCGGCGAAACCAGCAAACTCGCTGTACCCATTCAAGCTATAGTTGCTCAGCATGATGACGACAAAAAATCGAATGATGAGAAATCTGAAGCAGATAACAACAAAACAGTAAAAGCAACCAACAACTATATTTTTGTAGCCAACAATAATAAGGCGCGCCGTGTAGCTGTTACCTTGGGCTTATCAGATGACGAATATCAGGAAATCACCAGCATCAATAAAGACGATGTAAAACTGGGCGATAAAATTATCCTCGGGCCAGACCGTATTTTACGCTACTTAAAAGATGGCGAAAAAATCACTCCTGAAGATAAAAAAACTGACGCTAAAAAATCCGATAGCAAACCGGAGAACGCACCAAAACCTACAGACAAAAAAAACAGTGACGGTAAATAACTATGTCACTCATTGTGCTAAACGATATTGTAAAACACTATGTCATGGGGCAAGAAACTGTAAGAGCACTAGATGGCATTAGCTTAACCATTGCTGCCAATGAATATGTTGCCTTTACCGGTTCTTCTGGCTCGGGGAAATCCACCATGATGAATATTTTAGGCGCGCTGGACAAACCCAGCAGTGGTTCTTATTTATTAAACAACCGCGATGTCAGTCAACTCAATCAAGATGAACTCGCAGAAATTCGCAACCGTGAAGTAGGCTTTATTTTTCAGAGTTTTAATTTACTGCCGCGCTTATCTGCACTGGGCAATGTTATGCAACCGCTGATTTATCGCGGCATGGCATTAAAAGCACGCGAACAAGCGGCAACCGCTGTATTAAAACGTGTGGGGCTTGGCGACCGCATGCACCACCTGCCTAATCAATTATCAGGCGGGCAACGCCAGCGTGTAGCCATTGCACGCGCACTGGTTACCAACCCTTCTATTTTATTAGCGGATGAACCCACCGGAAATTTAGATTCCACCACCACTGCCGACATTATGAAATTGTTTGATGAATTACACAGCGAAGGCAATACGATTGTAATGGTAACCCACGAGCCAGAAATTGCGCGCCACTGCCATAGAGTGGTACGCATGCAAGATGGAAAACTGGCAGACGATTATTTAAACGAAAAAGCCCATTAAAGCAGGACTCAATTGTGTTCACATTTATTGAATGTTTACGCTCTGCACTTATATCCATAAGAGCGCATGGCTTTCGCAGTATTTTAACCACACTCGGTATTATTATCGGTGTGGCCTCGGTGATTGCTACTGTTTCTATTGTGCAGGGTTTGAGTCATAGCATTGGCCAACAATTTGAAGGCTTGGGCGCTAATAGCCTATCAGTTTACTCCTACACCTCATTTGAAGATCAAATGAAAGGTCGCTTTGGGCGTATTACTCCCGACGATTTGCAGCTCATTACTGATCGCACCGACGGCATTGAATCCATCACACCCATGTTGGCTTCGCGCTTTACCAGCATGGTGCGCTTTGGTGCAAAATCTACTACTGGGCGAGTAATTGGCACCACTAATAGCTTTCAACAAGTGAACCAGTTATTTATTCAAAAGGGGCGCTTTTTATCAGAGAGCGACAATCAAACTCGTCGTCGCGTTTGTGTTATTGGAACAGAGGTTCGCGACAATTTATTGCTGCCAGAAAATCCCATTGGCGAATATATTGAAATCAATTCTGAGTGGGTAAAAATTATTGGGCTTGCTGAACCCAAGGGAGAAATGCTGGGCTTAAAACAAGACAACATTGTGCTGCTACCTTACAGCACCATGCAAAGCTTAAATGGCAACCAAGCCCAAGTGGATATTCAAATTCAATTGACGGTTACCCATTTAGATGAAATGGAAACTGTTATAGAAAAAATCCGCAAACTCTTACGCCAGTCACATCGTATTAAAAATGGGAATGATGATTTTAAAATTCAATCTTCAGAACAATTAAAAGAATCTGTCTCTAAAATCACTTCCGCAGTGACCTTGGTGATGGGCGGCATAGTTAGTATTTCATTATTGGTGGGCGGCATAGGTATTATGAATATCATGCTGGTGTCAGTCACCGAGCGCACTCGCGAAATTGGTATTTGCAAGGCCATAGGTGCAAAGCGCCACTATATTTTGCTGCAATTTTTAATGGAATCATTAGTTCTGTGCTTACTCGGCGGACTGATAGGTTTAATTATTGGCTATGCCTTAGGTATGGGCTTAGCGGCTATGATTCCCAACTTCCCCCCTGCTCACGTGCCTTTGTGGGCCGTGGCTATTTCGGTGGGATTCTCCGCACTTATTGGGATTGTATTTGGAATTGTCCCCGCTGCCAAAGCAGCAAACCTCGACCCCATTGAATCGCTCCGTTACGAATAATATGTAAATAATGGATATTCGCGTGAATAAGTTATTGGCAAAAATAAAGCCTTACTGGGAAATTAGTTTCCACTGCAGCCGTAGCTATAAAGTGGTTATGTTACTCATAACCTTATTTTATTTCTTCGGCTTTATTATTATGACGCACACCATGTTTCGCAGTGCGCATAACCACCTTATGTCGGCATTGATTTTTCGCAGCTTTGTAGAAACGTTATTATTCGTAGGCAGTTGTCATTTCCTAATTCGCCCCTACCTAAAATTAATTCTCTTACCCAAAAACGGGTTCGGCTGGAATATTTTTCCCTTTTTAGCTTACAGCTTTATCTTGGCAATCTTGGTTGTATCTATATCCATGCAGGTTGCAAAAATGTCACCCTTTGGAGAGTTAAACTTCAGTAATATCAACCTTCAAAACCCAGATGATGCGCGCCAAAATCTTACGCTTAACATGAGCTATACCGCGCTTATTTTGGCCGGAGCAGTGAATGTGACTATTTTCTTTTCAATATGGTCTTTGACTTACGTGTTCTGGCACACATTAGTCAGCAAAAAACAGATTCAACGCCAAATGCGCGAAGCACAATTGCAACAACTCACCAATCAATTGAATCCGCACTTTTTATTCAACTCACTCAACAGTATTCGCGCATTAATTTTTGAGGATCAAGAAAAAGCAGCGCACACACTGACGCAGTTATCAGAACTCTTTCGCGTGCACTTACAAGCCAATTTAAAACCTGTATCCACGCTGGAAGACGAATGGGCAATTGCCAAGCGTTACTTAGAAATTGAGCAAGTTCGTTTAGAGCAGCGCATGCAAGTAGAAACTCATTTTGATCCAAGCTTATGGCAGCACCGCTTGCCTACGCTCTGCCTCTTAACCTTGGTTGAAAACGCTATTAAACATGGCATTAGCCCCAACAGCCAAACCGGCACCATTGAAATCATTAGCCGCCGAACCCAAGCTGGCCATTGGCAAGTCTGTGTTAACAATAGTCTTGCAGCAGAATCCAACGCGATGAGCACTCACACCGGCCTTGCCAATTTGCAGCAGCGCTTGCAATTATTATCGCCATTGCATCAATTACATTATAAAAAAGCAGAGAATCGTTTCGAGTTGTGCATGGAGCTTGTCGATGATTAAAACCCTCATAGTGGATGATGAGCGCCTTGCCCGCGCCGAGCTTAAGCGTTTATTAAGTGCGCACCCGCAAATACATATTCTTGCAGAAGCAACCAATGCTGATGAAGCAAAAGCGTACTTGGCCGAGCTAGAAATAGACTTAGTTTTTTTAGATATTCAAATGCCGGGCACCAGCGGGCTTGAATTAGCCGCAACACTTAACCCTGAGCTGCAATTTGTGTTTTGTACCGCCTTTGATAGCTATGCGTTGAATGCCTTCGAACTCAATGCGTTGGATTATTTAGTAAAACCGCTGGACCCAGAACGTTTGCGCAAAACCTTGGAGCGATTGGCAGAAAAGCCAAGCAATAAAGCGTTAACTACAAACTACCTACCTGAAAGCCACGGGCTCTTATTGAAATTTGGCGATACCAGTAGAATTGTTCGCTTAAGCGAAATAAGTCGCTTCGAAAGCGTGGGTAATCACAGCGCAGTCTATACGCCCTATGGCAAAAGCTTTTTACACAGCTCCCTCTCAAAAATTGAATTGCGTTTAGATCCGCAACAATTTTTTAAAGCCAGCCGCGCGGATATTATTCGCGTGAGCGCAATTAAAGAATTAGAACCGGGATTATCTGCAGGCAGTATGCTGGCACTTATGCATAACGGTGAAGAGGTGGAAGTGAGCCGTCGCCAAGTACAGGTATTGCGGCAATTGTTTGGTGGAATTTAATCGCCGTTTATCACGCGCATCAACCTAAAGTCATTTTTTTTGCGCGCTTAATGTGAAGTCTAGTAAATACTGTTATAGGTTTTCTACTCAGAGCAATTACCATGGAATTTTTAAATCAAATCTATCAACACTTGGCAACCGCTAGCCTTGGCGTATGGCTGGTCGTTATTCCCTTAACGTTTATTATTTGGTTTATCCCAACACTGCTCGCCATCTTTTTTAATCGAAAGCATCTAAAAAAGATTTTTATTGTGAATATTCCAGCAGGATTTTCTTTTGTGGCATGGGGAGCTTGCATAGCGTGGGCGATAAGCGGAAAAGTGAGCGAACGATTTAAATCAAAGGAAATGACTTAAGCAGGAGTCGTCATCCCGCAGGGATCCAGTGCTTTACTTTGTTAAAGACGCTGGACCCTGCAGGATGACGAATAAGAAGTGCCATTAGACTCTGATTCTTGACACTATCAACCCTTTCCTTTCGTTTTATTATTATTTGGCCGCGCATTTTCTTCGATAAAGGCCACAATCATATCGGCAATATTTTTCTTAGTCGTGGTTTCAATACCCTCTAAACCTGGCGATGAATTTACTTCCATCACTAACGGCCCGCGGCTTGATCGCAACAAATCCACGCCCGCCACTTGCAAGCCCATCGTCTGTGCCGCTTTAATGGCCGTGGTGCGTTCGGCAGTTGTTAGCTTGGTCACCTTAGCGCTACCACC
>DAOORH010000094.1:0-9800 GCA_035389145.1 Cellvibrio sp. | reverse complement strand
TATTGGCCCGGCCTATGAAGACAAGGTGGCGCGCCGTGGTTTACGTGTTGGCGATATGGTTGATATGAACGGTTTTGCCAAAAAGCTCAAAGAGATTTTGGACTATCACAATTTCGTATTGACCAACTACTACAAAGTAGAGGCGGTTGATTTTGACAAAACCTTGGCTGACTGCACCCTTTGGGCAACTCAAATGTTGCCGATGATGGATGACGTAACCGGTATATTGCACAGCGCTCGTGAAAATGGCGAAAATATATTGTTTGAAGGTGCGCAAGGCTCGCTGCTGGATATTGACCACGGTACCTACCCTTTCGTAACTTCGTCTAACACCACTGCTGGCGGTACTGCTACCGGCACCGGTTTCGGCCCTTTGTATTTGGATTATGTATTAGGTATCACCAAAGCCTACACCACCCGCGTAGGTTCGGGTCCATTCCCCACGGAATTGGAGTGTGAGGTTGGTGCTTACCTTGGTGAGAAAGGCCACGAGTTTGGCGCTACCACTGGCCGTAAGCGTCGCTGTGGCTGGTTTGATATTGTTGCGGTGCGCCACGCAAACCGCATCAACTCGGTTACTGGTGTGTGCTTGACCAAGTTGGATGTATTAGACGGTTTGAAAACCGTGAAAATCTGTATTGGTTATCTTGATTCAGAAGGTAATGCTGTTGGTGTGCCTTTTGATGTAGAGGGTTGGGAAGAGGTTCAGCCCGTCTATGAAGAAATGCCCGGTTGGAGTGAATCGACTGTGGGTGCGCAGAGCATTGATGAGTTGCCCACCAATGCCCGCAACTATATCAAGCGCTTGGAAGAGTTAATGGCGACACCTATCGATATTATTTCAACCGGCCCAGATCGTATTCAAACGGTGGTTTTGCGTCACCCGTTTGCGGAGTAAGGCTCTCATCCCCCTCTTTAACAAAGAGGGGTTAGGGGAGATTTGAACTTTTCGCTTACTATTTTAAATTCCCCAGCCCATTTTTCTAGGGGTGAGTTATAAAAAAATGGCGTTCACAGATTATCTGGAACGCCATTTTTTATGGCTGGATTTCCTTTAAAGCAATGCGCTACACTCGGATAGAACTAGCGCAAGAGCTTGGTGTATCTAGGCAGATGATTTCTCTTGCTTGTGATTCATTATGAACCGCGAATTAGCCGCTTAATCACTTGAGAGGAACTGCTCATGCTCGCTCACACACTCAAACAAGACGCCCTGGAAACACTTCAACGTCTGCCAGACGATGCCGATATTGAAGAAATCATGTATCGCCTTTACGTATTGGAAAATATTCGTCGTGGCCAACAAGATGCAGAACAAGGCAAGTCCACCACTGCCGAACAACTTCTGAAAGACATTCAGGCATGGTGAAGTGGACCGATCACGCAAAGGCGCAGCTTCGCCATATTCACGATTACATTGCGCAAGATTCCGCACGTTATGCCAAGCATGTTGTAGGAGAGCTGGTTAGTAAATCACTTAGCCTCGATGTGCTGCCACACAAAGGGAAAATGGTTGCAGAATTGAACGACGAAACCGTAAGGGAAACATCACTTTACTCTTACCGCATTCTGTATGAGATCAAAGCTTCACAGGTTGATGTGCTCGCGGTTATCCATAAACGCCGAGATTTGCAGCCAGAAGAAATTCCGCGTGACTAACAGTTAAGAAAAAATCCATTAGAAACTGAGCTTTCCCGAGCTTCATTGATTCTTCCTTAAAATTTTCTAGTGGTTTTATTAACGAATATAACAGCGACTTATAAACCAATGCGGTTCTATTTTTCTTAAAGCACAACCAATTTTTCCGCTGGGGGAACGAATTTAATGATTCCAAAACTTCATCGCCCTGAAATTCAGCTGGGCCATTTGGCTGTCTAGGTAAGACCAAGTGACCATTTTCAATCCTGGGATCCTCAGGATAATAAAAATAATCTTTCCACTGATTCCCATAATAAAGAGTGTATTCTCCGTAACCTTTGGCTTCTGGCATTTTAATAATTAACGACTTTCTATCGTTAAATTGATCCCATAGCTTTTCGTCGAGCATTTTTTTCAATTTTTCAGCTGCCTCGAGAGAGTATGGATTTTCAAACCAATAACCTGGGCCATCGGATATATTTTCAACTCCAGTAATTCGTTTCAACTCAATCACTCGCGGAATGGCTCGCCAAGTGATTTGCTTTTGGCCATCTTTGTAATACGAAGCAACCAATTCTTGAAAAGCAGGTCGATTGCTTTTGAAGTTTTCGATCATTTTTTCATCAGAAACTAATGAGTCAGAGCAACCGATTAATCCAAGAGCAGAAAGCGCAAGTAGCGATATGACAGTTAATATTTTTTTCATAGAAAAAGCCTACTTAATAAATTCTGTTATCTCAAAAAAATATTTTGCACAGGAAAGTTTAGTGGTTCGAGGTTCCACTGACTTGTACTTGCTTAGTTAAAGCTTCCCCTAATCTTTTTACCAGAGATGATGTAAAAACGGCGCTCCAGTTACCTGAGAGCGCCGTTTTTTATGGAGCTAATACTACTGTTACTGCCAAGTGTAATCTCTGGGCGGATACTCTTCCATATCCTGTTCTGGCATTTCGCTCCAATCGTCTGGCGGTAAATCTGGAATGCCAGCGGGAGCTTCCAGTGCGGGGTATTCCATTTCCAGCAAACGCTTTAAATCTGCCAAGACAGGGTCTTCGTTGGTTTCGTCGGGGCTGACGAAAATGCTGTGTTTGCGGCAATCCTCACCCAGAGTAAGGCTGCTGGAATAGCGCACTATAGGTGCTGCTAGAACCAAACCGGTCAAAATCGGCATTAACCACCAGAAGAATATCGGCGCGTAAGTGAAGGTCATGTAGCCCCAGAGCAGGGCTACAATGGTGGTTCTCCAAGTGCGCGCAAAGCTTTCGCTCCAGCTTAACAAGCGGCCTTCACGATCTTGTGCATCCCAATTTACTTTGAAGCCGAGCAGTACTGACACCACAAAGTAGGCGTGAAACGCCATCATGATGGGCGCAATTAAAACGGCAAAGGCAGTTTCAACGAGGGTGCCGCGAATGATGGCCTTGGTGCCGCCAAATTGTTCGCGTCTATGCGCCATGGTGCTGATAATGCCCATCACTTTTGGGAAGAGCAGCAAGATGGTGGTCATAACGATCAGCGCAATAATCAACCCAGTCTTGGCGATAGGCCATTCCGGCATGCTGATAAAGTGCTCTACCGTTTGAGTTGAGGTGCGGAAGTATTCATTGCTGTGGAGTGCGCGAACAACGGCATCAGCGGTGCTCAACACCAGCATCAACAGCCAAATCAGTGACGAGATATAGGCGGTAGCGCCGAGCAAAAAGTGCAGGCGGCTGATGGGGTGTAAGCCACCGGCATCCAAAATCCCCAAATGCTGAATATTGCCTTGCACCCAACGGCGGTCACGGGTGGCGTAGTCGATGATATTACAAGGCACTTCTTCGTAGCTGCCTTCGAGGTCGGCGAGCAGGAATACATCCCAGCCAGCGCGGCGCAGCATGGCGGCTTCCACAAAGTCGTGGCTCAGAATATCGCCACCAAAGGGTGCTTTACCGGGGAGGGTAGGCAGGCCGCAGTGATCGAGGAAGGCTTGCACACGGATGATAGCGTTATGGCCCCAATAGTTGGCAGCGCCGGTTTGCCAAAAGGCGATACCGGTAGCGAGCATGGGGCTATAAAGCACGGCGGCGAACTGAACAAAGCGACCGAAAAAAGTGGTTTGACGCACTGGGATCGGTACGGTTTGAATCAAGCCCGCGCGCGGGTTGGCTTGCATGGTGCGCACCATACGCAACAGGCAGGTGCCGCTCATAACACTATCCGCATCCAGCACTATCATGTGATCGTAGTTCTTGCCCCAGCGCTGCAGAAACTCAGCGATGTTGCCTACCTTTCTATGTAAGTTTTTCTCGCGGCGGCGATAAAAGGTCTGCTTGCTTAAATCGCCAATACGGTCAGTAAATTGCTTCCACTGATTGCGTTCACGTTGGGCAATATCCAATTTAGTGGTATCGCTCAACATATAGAAATCAAAATGTTCGATTTCGCCTGTTGCTACCAACGAATTAAGCGTTGCTTCAAAGCCGGCAATAACGCGATGGGTGTCTTCGTTATAGATCGGCATCACCACGGCGGTGCGCGTGGTGATAGGCAATGCATCGTCGTAAAAGCTATCGATGGGCTTCAGTGTTAGCGGATCAAGGCGCAGCATCAGTAATACGAAACCGAAGACTGCACTCCAGAAAGCGGTAGAAATCCAGCAGAAGGAGATGGCGAACAGAATCAGAATCACCGCCTCCAGCATGGTAATGCCGTTGGCGCTGAGAATGTCGTACATCATGTATACGCCAGTAATCGCCGTAATAACGGTGAGAATGGCGTAGACGATACGGCGCAGTGATTCACCCGGCAGCTGGATTTGATTCTCCGGTAGCAGGTCGCGATTAATGGGCTTGCTCACAATAGGCTCGCGTTCGGTCGAATTATTGGATGTCATCTGGGTACCAGACATAACTCCAAACCTCACTCAAGCGCTTGTTGTTGGATTTAATAAAGACTCGCATATCCACTACGTTATTGCCATCGGGCTGAACTTTAAAGGATGCGCGGTAAGTTTTGCCATCTGGCAGTTTGCTTACATGCAGGTCAGTAAAGGTGCCAGAGTTTTTGCCTAAGTCGGCTTCAACCACCGCATTAGCGGGTAGCTTGTCCAGCTCGCCACCGCGGAAATCGATAGCAAATTGACGTTTGCTCTTGGGCGGTGGGTTGCCTTGTGCGGCAACAGCGCCCCAACCGGTGCGAGTGCGGAGTACCTTGGCAACCGTTTGCTCCGGCACGTGAGCGTCCAGAGTGCGCAGGGTGTATTTGAATTCACGGGTTTCACCGGCTTTTAAGGTTTGATCTGGAACCCAATAGGCCACAATATTATCGTTGGCTTCGCTATCAGAGGGGATTTCGACTAGCTCAACACGGCCCTTGCCCCATGCATTGTCTGGGGTGATCCAGATACTTGGGCGGCGCTCGTAGTTAGCTTCGGTGTCTAGGTAGTTGTCGAAGTCGCGGTCGCGCTGCATCAGGCCAAAGCCTTTTGGGTTGGTATCGCCCAATGAAGAAACGTGTAGGCTGCGGTGATTGGTAAGGGCGCGCCAAATCCACTCGCCTGAAGAGGCTTGCATTAACAGGCCATCAGAATCGTGAACCTCTGGGCGGAAGTCGTCGAAGCGAGATACGTTGACGCTGTTTTCGCCAAACATAAACATACTGGTTAAAGGTGCAAAACCGACTTTAGCAACATCCTTACGGGCGTAAACGCGCGCGGTGATTTTCACGTAGTTGGGGTTGCCAGGGTAAAGATCAAAGCGGTACGCGCCTGTTACTGACGGGCTGTCCATCAATGCATAAATCACCAGATGGGTTTCAGCTGGCGTTGGTTTTAGCATCCAGAATTCGCGGAAGAAGGGGAATTCTTCGCCCTTAGGTTCGGCGGTATCAATCGCCAGGCCGCGCGCCGACAGGCCGTATGCGTGGCCAGGGCCAACCAGGCGGAAGTAAGATGCGCCTTGGAATACCGCGAATTCATCTTTGTACTGCTTGTTGTTGAGTGGGTAGTGCAAGCGGAAGCCGGCAAAACCTATATCTTTTGGCGCTATGCCTGCAAGCGGTGCGGCTTTGCCATCGTAATTAAAGAACTCTTGTTTGAACTGCATGGGTGCATCAGACCCCATGTGCAAGGCGATGGGTTCTTTAAACAAGAAGCCGGCGTGAAAGAGTTGAACTTCAAATTGCGATTCATTGCGCCATAGAGAAGCATCTGGGCGGAAGCGAATTGATCGATATTGATCGTAGTCCATTTTGGCCAAGGCTTCGGGAATGTGGGTAACCAAGGGTTTGTAGTTACCTTTAGCAAGCAGCTTAGCGCGTGAGCTAATGGCATCATAAAGGCTTGGTTGAGAAGCTTCGCTAGCGGAGGTGGGAGTTATAGTCGGTTGGGCACTATAGGCTTCACCGCTGACGCACAACGCCAAGAGGCATGTGGCGGCAAAAGTCATGGGTTTATGCAGTGGCTTGGCGCAGTTTGATAAGGTGCGCATCGCATTTGTGAGTAAGTTACTCATCCGCTTTTCTCCGTACAGGATTGGTCATGCATGAATGATATGTCGTTCGAAACGAGGAGCTCTGGTTGAAATGGCCAAAGCCTTAAGTTTGTTCTTGGCTTAGGAATAATGGGCGCACAACAAATGCCCATTTTTAAGCTGGCGCATTGTAATACATTCGCTAACAAATATAGGCGTTAAAACAGTGCATTGGTAAATATTTTTGTTGTGATATTTTGATTGGAGGTCGCATCACAAGTGGCTGTATCGCTTTACTGGATGCTTGGTCATCGCTTGGTGCAGCAGGGTTGAGTTTGTGAGCTAGTCTTGTATTACTTTAGTATTGACTATGCTTCGATTTACAAAACATTTAACGCTAAGGGTCTTTTGGCCTGAATTGATACGTAGGTTTGGTTTTAGGGTGTTTTGCGTATTTAAGTGCCATTGGTTAATACTGAGGGATCGCTTAAAATTGCACCCTAATGTGACTTAGCTATATTTGGCAGTCAGTGATTTTACAAGTGAGAATACGCTATGGATAAAACGCGAAAAATAATGCCGTTGGTGGCACAAATGATTGCGCAATTGGATGCGCTATTTGTTGAGTTTGTCGGGCCAATTGGTTTTGAATTGGCGGGCGTAGCACTCAAAAAATGGTTGGATGAAGGCAAAACAGGGCCTTCAGCGTTGCGCCGTTATGCGCAGGCATTGAGTGAACAATTGGATAATCCCAGCGAGCGCAAAGAATTTTTAGCAAAGGCAGAGCGCATGCTGCTTCAGCTTCAATCGGGATTAAGTTTTTAGTTAACGGGTAAGGAATATTCATGAAAAAAAGTAAGGTTTCCATCTCCAGTAAATTTGCCGCGCTTCTGCTGGTCATAATTGCGCTTAATGGCTATGCCTATTATTTGATCTTGCAAAATATTTATTTGCAAGAGCTAAAGGCGCAAGCTCAGACAGTCGTGGGTAATGTTGAGGCTTTTGGCACCTGGGTCGCCCAAGGTGGGCGGGTGTGGGTAAAGGGTAAAAGCTCGGATAGCTTTCTGAGTCAGGAATCCTTTGCGCAATTGGACGATTCGCAAGAGCAGGTGCACTTTTTCTCAAAAAATCCTGCGTTGGCGCAGCGAGAGTTTTCTGAAGTTGTTGCCAAATCAAGCTCGCCTGCGAAGTTTCGCATGACCTCTCAAAATGTAATGAATCCAGTGAACGCCCCCGATGCTTTTGAGTTGACCGCGCTTGGCAAGGTCGGCGCTACTGGAGTAGCAGAATATACCGATTTTGTGGGCGACGACTATCGTTATGCTAAGGCGGTGTATCACAATCAATCCTGTATTGCTTGTCATGGTGATGCTAGTAAGGCGCCAGCGGATGTAATAAGTCGCTATGGATCACAGCATGGGTTTGGCTTTAAAGCGGGTGATCTGGCGGGAGTGATTAGCGTCACTATTCCTGCCCGCAGGCTTTATGAAAGTATTTGGAGTTTTGTGGGAATCAAAGAACTTGCATTAATTTTAAGTTCTATTGTGCTTGCGCTCTGGTTTGTGCGCTCGGCGTTAATTGTACCTATCAAACGCTTGACCGAAGCTGCTCACGATATTTCCACCGGTAAGGATACGCTCATAGATACAGAAGGAATAGACGTTAATACCAAGAATGAACTACATCAGTTGACTCTGGCCATAAGTCGAATGAAAAACAGTACTAATATCGCTATTAAAAAAATGCGTGAGGCAAAAACGGCAGCAGTAGATATTTTAGCAAAAGCCAAAGTGGCCGTTGCAAAAGCGCGAGAGGATTCGCAGGATAAATAGCGGAGTCGTGCGTTGTATTTAGCTGCTACACTTCTTGGGGGTGTGGCAGCTCGGTTTAGCATGGAGTGGTTGCATCTGAGGTTGAGGGTGTTTTCGCTAGGGTGCCAAGATTTGAAGCAAGCAGGTGTGCAGTTCTTGGTCTGCCTGAACTTTGGTGCTGCTTGATGTGCTGGCGATCAATAGGATAACCGGGGCGAGTTCAATTCATTCATGTTAAATCTACGGCGTTACGCACGCGAAAATCCCATCGCATTTCGATTGCTAGGCTTGATTGTGGTCAGCAGTTCGCTGATCACCCTGTTTGCCATTTTATTACAGCTCTACTCCAATTTTCACGACGATGTATCCTCCCTAGAAAAACGCCTTGACCAAGTTCGTATCAGCACCCTTGCCAGTATTACCAAAAGCCTCTGGGGTTTTGACCAGGAGCAGCTCAGTATTCAGATTCACAGCGTTTTGGATGTGCAGGATGTAGTGCAAGTGCAAGTGGTATGGCGCGATTGGAATAACACTGAGCAGTCGCTGGTGGTCAGTAATAATAAGTACTCACAGGCTGAAATTGACGCGAAAAAAAGTCAATTTCTGGTGAAAGAATATCCCTTAACCTATGAAGATGCGAGCACGCCGGAGCAGCGGTTAGGCACCTTGCAAGTGATTGCATCGCTTTCCAGTATTTACGACAAGCTATGGGAGCGCGCGCTATTTATTGCGATTGTGCAGTCCACCAAAACGCTGCTTATTTCGCTGTTTATTTTGTGGCTGATGTATGCACTGTTAACGCGACATATGGAAGCTATCGCCAACTATGCACGCCATTTGAATTTAGAGAATTTAAATAGACCTTTGCGTTTAAAGCGTATTAAATCCGATTATCGTCAAGATGAATTAGATAACGTGGTTGATGCCATTAATCACATGCGTGAAACGCTGTTAGATGATTTGGATCAGCGCCGTCATATGGAATTAGCTCTGCTTGCAGAGCAAGAAGAAAAAATAGAAACTCGTCGCCAAAAAAATGCAGCTGAAAATGCTAGTCGCGCCAAGAGCCAATTCCTTGCAACAATGAGTCACGAAATTCGTACGCCTATGAATGGTGTGATTGGCATGTTGGAGATGCTGCGTGATACCCCGCTCAATGAAAATCAAAAACATTACATAGACGTAATTCATCGCTCGGGAGAAACACTGTTAGAAATCATCAACGACATTCTTGATTATTCCAAAATTGAAGCAGGGAAAATGCAGTTGGAAGAAACGGTTTTTACATTAGATGATCTAATAGAAGATTGCTTGCAGTTATTCGGCGCTACTGCTAACAAACGCGGTATTGAATTAGTGGGTGGAGTAAAACCAGCTGCGCCGGTTTTGTTAAAGGGTGACTCAACACGTTTGCGTCAAGTTATTATTAATTTATTAGGCAATGCGTTTAAGTTTACTGCTGAAGGCTTTATTTCGCTTGAAGTGGGCTTGGTTGATGGTGCGACGGAAGAAAGGCCTAAGTTACGTTTTTCGATTGCCGATAGCGGCATAGGTATAGATTTAAGTTCGGGTGTAAATCTCTTTGATTCTTTCAATCAGGCGGATGCGTCCACAACCCGCAAATATGGCGGTACAGGTTTAGGTTTGGCTATTTGCAAAAGCCTGGTGGAATTAATGGGCGGCGAAATTGGTGTAGAGAGCATCAAAGGTAAGGGCTCTGTATTTTGGTTTACCGCTGAATTTCTAGCGGCAGATATTATTGTCCACGAAACTCGTCATGAACGTGAGCTCACAGCGTTGCTTGCGCGCAAAAAATTATTGCTGGTAGGTGCCAATTCTAAGTCGGTTAAATTTCTCGGTGAGCACGCTCAGGCGTGGGGTGTAGAGATGCATTCTGCTC
>DAOORH010000093.1:2666-9851 GCA_035389145.1 Cellvibrio sp. | reverse complement strand
CCGAACGCTGCAACTATTGCTGCAGTCTCAGGTATAGCTGCGCCGGATTACACAGTGACAACGGCTGGTACAACTACGACAGTAACAGTTACTACTAACTGTACTGCGACCTATACTCAGCCTACTACCGCAATTCTGCCGCCTACTTTTGCGACAGTAATTACTGGCTGTTAAGACAAGCTTCTATTTACTTGATCGAAAAAAACGCAGAATCGAAAGATCCTGCGTTTTTTTATGTTTCATTATTGCGCATCCTCAGTCAGAACTCTGCCAAACATTCCACTTCAATTTTATGGCGCAAAATAGGGTGCGTTAATTCAATGTGCTGTGCGTGTAATAACAATCGCGGTGCTTGTGCTTGAATATCTAGCGGTGAATAAAGTTGATCACCTAGCATAGGGTGGCCAAGGCTTAACATATGCACACGTAATTGATGGGTGCGGCCACTCACAGGTTCTAGTGATACACGCGTGCAATTGCGACTTTCATCTCGCTCTAGTACTTGATAACGCGTGTGCGCTGGCTTGCCTGATTCAAAACAGACTTTCTGCAATGGCCTGTTTGGCCAATCGCAAATCAATGGCAGTTTTACTTCGCCTTCATCATCTTCAACTAATCCGCTCACCACAGCCACATAACGCTTGTGAATACCACGCGCTTCAAATTGCTTGGTCAGAATTTTTAAGCTCATATAATTGAGCGGAAACATCACAATGCCCGATGTTCCTTGATCCAACCTATGAACCACCCGTGCATTGGGATTAAATTTCAGCGCGCGATTAATCAAACAATCCTGCTTCTCTGGCCCCTTGCCGGGCACAGTCAGTAAACCTGCGGGTTTATTGCAGATCATTAAATCGTCGTCGAGATGCAGGATGTCGAGGTCGAAATCGAGTGCGTTGTTGATGTCGTTCATGCAAGGGCTACTAGAAATAAGGGCGGCTAAAAAGCAGGGCGGCGATTATCGCAAATACTCGCCTAAATAGCTAAACAGAGTCTTGTCAGACTCTTATTGGGATTGGGTTTGCTATCTAGCCGCTGCCGTTGGTAAGCTTGCGGCCTTCATTGTGTTGAGCGCGCTTATGTCTGATTTCCCTTCGCATCCTTATCCTTGGCAACTGCAAGAATGGCAGCAACTGAGCCAGCAAATAGCCTCCAAAAAACTTCCCCATGCTTTAATGTTTGCGGGAGCCAAGGGTATAGGTAAGCGCCACCTCGCTGAAGCGCTGGCACAACTGCTCTTGTGCTTATCCCCCATAGAGGGCACGCCTTGCGGTAAATGTCGCGGCTGTATGCTCAACAAAGTGCAAAATCACCCGGACCTGATTGTGATTTCGCCAGAAGAGGGCGCTAAAGGTATTAAGGTCGATCAAGTGCGGGCGCTGATTGAGGATTTAGGCAAAACCGCGCAGCAGGGCGGCTATAAAGTTGTGGTGTTGGAACCCGCCGAGGCAATGAATGCCAATGCGGCCAATGCTTTGCTGAAATCCCTTGAAGAGCCTGCCGCTAATACACTCTTATTATTGGTTTGCCACACGCCTAGCGCCGTGTTGCCGACCATCCGCAGCCGCTGTCAAATGCGTTTACTGGCCACGCCCGGCTCTGAACAGGTAATTCACTGGCTCAAGCCTTTAATGGTAGGCAGCAATATTCCCGTTGAAAAATTGATTGAAGCCGCGGGCGGTGCGCCGCTTACGGCGCTGTCTTACTTGGAAAGCGATGCCTTGGAACGTCGCGATGCTTGGTTGCTAAACCTGATTCGCGTGAGTACTGGCCAAATCTCGGCGATTGAAGTTGCCGCGCAATGGCAAAAAGACGATGTGATTGCCTTGGTTGAATGGTTTTTAGTGTGGTTACATTCACTGATGCGCTGGCAGCTTGGAGTAGAACAGGTGCTGATGAATCAGCTTCCGCAAGATTTACGTGACCGCTTGGCTAAGGTTCCTGCTGCGCTTTTGCATCGTTATTTAGAGAAAATGTTGGTATCCAAGCGCCAGCTGTTGGGTGTTTCTAACCCGAATAAACAATTGCTGCTGGAAGAAATGTTGATGGATTGGGGTGCGCTACTCAGAAGTGCTAAATAAGCTTTATCGGCTTTGCCTAAAAATACTCACGCACTAGCGACTAGACAGGTCTAAACTAATCAATTATGGTTCAGTGCATTACAGTTCAGTACATTATGTTTCAGTACATTATGTTTCAGTCCATTGAATTTAAACGGATTAGCTTATGCAAGCGATAGGTGGCGGTGCCCGTAACGGCATACTCTCTCTTACCATTAAAGACAAAGCGGTGCTTTACGCCGCCTATATGCCATTTGTAAAAAACGGTGGCATGTTTATCCCCACGGGTAAAAGCTACAAATTGGGCGACGAGGTTTTTATGTTGCTGAGTTTGATGGAAGAGGTTGAGAAGATCCCTGTGGCAGGTAAAGTGATTTGGGTGACTCCACGTGGCGCCCAAGGTAACCGCGCAGCGGGAATAGGTGTGCAGTTTACCGATCAAGACAATACCGCCGTTACCAAAATCGAAACCTATCTCGCGGGTTCGATCAATTCGGATAAGCCAACCCATACTATGTAAGTCTTTTTAATCTGATTCAAAAAAGCCAGCCTTGTGCTGGCTTTCTTCATTTATAATCGCCCCACATTTATTTTTGATCTTCATTTCTTATGCTAATCGACTCCCATTGCCATTTAGACCGAATTAATCTTGACCGCTACGACGGCCAGCTAGCCAATGCGATTGCTGCAGCCAATGAGCGCGGTATTCAGCAAATGTTGTGTATCGGCGTCAGCTTGGAAAATATACAAACCGTTATTGATATTGCCCAAGCGCATCCTTGTGTGGTTGCCTCGGTGGGCGTTCACCCTTGCGATGTAAAAGAAGGCACCGCAACTGCCGAGCAACTTACCCAATGGGCATCTCAAGACAAAGTGGTCGCGCTCGGTGAAACCGGCTTGGATTATCACTACGAAACCGAAAGCAAAGAATTACAGCACGAAAGTTTTTCGCTGCATTTGAGTGTTGGTAAAAAAATTGGCTTGCCCGTTGTAGTTCATACCCGCGAAGCCAAAGCCGATACGCTTGCGTTGATAAAAGAACACGGCAGTTTGGAGAGCGGCGGTGTGCTGCACTGTTTTACTGAAGATTGGGATATGGCCAAAGCGGCCTTGGATTTAAATTACTATATTTCCATCTCAGGCATTGTCACCTTTAAAAATGCGGAACAAATTCGCGAGGTTGTACGCAATATGCCGATTGAGCGTTTGCTCATTGAAACTGATTCGCCGTACCTTGCTCCTATTCCTTATCGCGGCAAACCTAACGAGCCTAAATACGTGCGCGAAGTTGCGCAGTTTGTAGCGGATTTAAAAGGTATGAGCATCGAAAAGCTCGGTGAACATACCTGCGAAAATTTTTATCGCTTATTTAATAAAGCCAAACAACATTTGCCTGCATAAATTCCTTTTTTAAAAATAGAGAAACAACATGAATCCACAACAAATAAAAATCATGCTCGACCTGCAAGACAGCATGAACACCAAAGTAAATGCCAATTGGCAAACTCAAGGCTACGAATGGTATCGCGCCATTTGGGTTGAGTGTGCAGAACTGTTGGATCACTACGGTTGGAAGTGGTGGAAAAAACAAACTCCGGATACCGAACAAGTTGCGCTTGAGCTTATCGACATTTGGCATTTTGGTTTAAGCATTTTGTTGCAGAGCGGCACTAAGCCAGAATTGATTGTTGCGCAAATACAGAATCAATTAGTCATCGCAACCGATGAACAAGATTTCCGTTTGGATTTAGAAAAATTTGTTGCCGCGACTTTAAATGATCATCAATTCCATATTGGTTTATTTGGCCGTTTAATGGCAGGTATCGATATGAGTTTTGAGCAACTTTATCGCGGCTACGTGGGCAAAAATGTGTTGAATTTCTTCCGCCAAGATCACGGCTACAAAGACGGCAGCTACCGTAAACACTGGCACGATGGCCGTGAAGATAACGAGCATTTGGTTGAGATTGTGTTGAGTTTGGACGCTAGCAACGTCGAATTCAAAGACGAGTTGTATGTAGCGCTTAAAGATCGCTATTCAATCTGATTGATGTGTATTTGTCGTCAAAGGCCGCCTAGCGGCCTTTGTCTTATAAACAGGGTGAAATTTCCCTCTAAATCACTATAATGCCCGCCGGTCTCGCTAAAAAGCAGGCAATTGGCACAAAATGCCCTACACTTTTGTTCTATCTCTTTTCTAAACAAGTTGGAGTCCTACCGTGAAAGCACCCGTAAGAGTTACCGTCACTGGCGCCGCTGGCCAAATTAGCTACTCATTGTTGTTCCGCATCGCTGCTGGCGATATGTTGGGTAAAGATCAACCAGTAATTCTGCAATTATTGGAGATCACTCCAGCCCTTAAAGCCTTACAAGGTGTGGCCATGGAGTTGGATGACTGCGCATTCCCATTGTTGGCTGGCATTGTGACCACTGACGATCCAAACGTTGCTTTCAAAGATGCGGACTACGCTATGTTGGTAGGCGCGCGCCCACGCGGCCCAGGCATGGAGCGTAAAGACTTGTTGGCTGCTAACGCTGCAATCTTCTCTGTTCAAGGTAAGGCGATTAACGACCACGCTTCACGCAACATTAAAGTATTGGTTGTTGGTAACCCGGCAAACACCAATGCCTTGATCGCTCAACGCAATGCTCCAGATATCAACCCACGTCAGTTCACTGCAATGACCCGTTTGGATCACAACCGTGCTTTGTCACAGTTGGCTACCAAAACTGGCACCAGCATCAACGACATCACCAAAGCATTGATTTGGGGCAACCACTCTTCAACGCAATACCCAGATCTTCACAATACCTTGGTAAACGGCAAACCAGCATTGACCTTAGTTGATCAAGCTTGGTACGAAGGCGAATATATTCCAACCGTACAACAACGCGGCGCGGCTATTATTGCTGCTCGTGGTGCTTCATCTGCTGCTTCTGCTGCAAATGCTGCTGCAAACCACATGCGCGATTGGGCATTGGGTTCACCAGCAAATGATTGGGTGAGCATGGGCGTATACAGCGATGGCTCTTACGGCATCGAAAAAGGTTTGATCTACTCATTCCCAGTAACCTGCAAAAACGGCGATTGGGAAATCGTACAAGGCTTGGATATCAATGATTTCTCTCGCGCTAAAATGCAAGCGACTGAGAAAGAATTGCAGGAAGAGCGCGACGCAGTAGCAGATTTGTTGCCTGCGTAATGATTAAACTCTAGCGATTTAACGCTAGAAATTAATCTATCAAAAAAGCCATCGTAAATTATTTGCGATGGCTTTTTTGCATTTTGGGTTCTTTGTTTTTAGGTTTGAACTTTTTTAGCAAATGCTAGGTCTATCCACCCATTGATTGTTCTTACAAAAGGCATTGGTGGAATGGCATTTTTATATATGTACGGTCGGCTTGGCGATTTATGGTTCGCTCGCGCTAGCTATCACCAAGTGCGCAAGCCAAAAAAAGAGTCCGTTTTTATATTTATCGCAATCGCACTATTACATATAATTTTAATTGTTGTTGCGCTCAATATAAAATCAAAGCAGCGCGAAATATCAGTTATGCCTGCTTTCAAAATGATTTACTTGTCGCAAGAAAAACCTCCTGCTAATACAGAATTGGATATTCCCGTTATTGAACCTGTTTCAATTAGGGCTTCTATGGTGTTGCCTGACGTTATTTTTGAGGAGCGGCCAGCGCTAGATCTAAGGATCGATACGTCATCTTCTAGTTATGTATTGCCAAACCCTAATGACAGTAAATATCGCGATGTGTTTGATCCTAAAATGCGTCAAAAATTAATTGATGCTGAGATCTTAAATAGGACTCGTATTAAAGGGCAAACAAGCGATTGGCAAGAAAGTGATGGACGAGATTTCGCAGCTAAGGGCGATGGCAGGTGCTTTGTTTCTATGCGGCAAGTAGACTCACGAGATCGCGGAAAAAATTGGGGCGGTACGGGCTGTGGAAAAACAGACAGTGAAAGTATGATGGATAGAGTGAATGCAGATTTTGAATCTCGAAAAAATCCACTTAAAACGCAATAGCGTAATTCAACACGCAAATGTTAATCAGCTTTTTTGGGGCGAAAGCTTTCGCTTTATCGCTAAAACCTAATTTTCACACAATACGCAGTCGTATGGTTTACGTGCAAGGCGGCATTCGATTGCTTGTTTGCAGGATTTGAATGCGAGAACTTTTTGTAGAGATGATGGTCTATCAGCCCATTGGTTGTTTTTACAAAAGGCATTGGTGGAATGGTTTTTTTGAATCTGCAAGGTCGGTTTGGCGATTTATGGTTCGCTCGCGCTAGCTATCTCCAAGGGCGTAAGTCTAAGTCAGGGTCTATTGTTATATTTATCGTAATTGTATTTTTTCACCTGGCCTTAATCGTTATTGCTCTTAACTCAAAAATAAAGCATCGTGAAACTTCAGTTGCACCCGCGTTCAAAATGATTCACTTGTCCCAAGTAAAACCTCCAGATCAAATAGAACTGCATACCCCCGTTGTTGAAAGCATTTCAATAAATGCTTCTGTAGTTGCGCCAGAGATTATTATTGATGAGCAGTCTGCGCTAGTTATTCAGCTGGATTTTCCGCAATCCAATTATCGATTACCCAATCCAAATGATGCTAAATATCGCGATGTGTTTGATCCTAAAGTGCGTCAGAAGTTAATTGCAGCGGAGCCGTTTAATCGTGTGTTGCAAAGCAGCTCTTTGAAAAGCTGGAGAACATCTGGTGGGCAAATGGTTGACGAGATTGGTGATGGGCTATGTATGACAGCTTTACCGAAAACAGATTCTCGTGATAGAGGTACTGCTTACACTACTTTTAAATGTGGCCCTAGCGATAGCGAAAAAATGATGGACAGCGTAATGGCAGATTTTGAGTCTCGAAAACATCCCCTTAAAACGCAATAACTTAATACATAAAAAAGGCCAGCATATTAGCTGGCCTTTTTTATAGGTCCCCCTTTGAAAAAGGGGGTTAGGGGGATTTAAACCATCAAATCTCCCCCAGCCCCTCTTTGTTAAAGAGGGGGGACAAAACTTAGCGCTTAATCAGATTTTTTTGGGCGAAAGCTTTTGCTTTCTTTCGCTTTATCGCTAAAACCTAATTTACCGCG
>DAOORH010000093.1:0-2566 GCA_035389145.1 Cellvibrio sp. | reverse complement strand
CCTACGATATCACCTGGGCGAGCTTCGTGATTGCGACCTACTTCAATACGGTAGCGAACCATGTTCTCGTCATTGTGTTCACGACGTGGACGATCTTCGCGTGGCGCGCGATCTTCACGCGGACGATCACTGCGAGCACGATCGCCGCCATCACGTGGGCCACGATCATTGCGATCACGTGAACCGCGTTCGTCACGACCACCGCGATCATCGCGTGGAGCGCGGTCTCGGCTGCTGCTTTCACGTTCAGGTTTTACATCGGTAAACTTAACTTGTAATGGACGCTCTTTTTGCAATAGGAATGCAAGTGCAGAAGCAATTTGTTCTGGCGATACTTCATTCTTGTTGCTGAATTCTGCCAACAAATCATTAAAAAATGATAAATCGGGTTGTTCTGCCAAAGTGGTAGAAATTTGCGATGTAAATTGATCAATACGATGTTGCGTAACGGTTGCGCCGCTTGGCAATTCCATCAAAGTAATTGGTTTTTTAGTCGCTTTTTCGATGGTGTACAGCAAACGTTTTTCACGTGGCGCAACAAACAAAATCGCTTTACCGCTACGGCCAGCACGACCAGTACGGCCAATACGGTGAACGTATGCTTCGGAGTCATAGGGAATATCGTAGTTTACAACGTGGCTTACACGTTCAACGTCAATGCCGCGCGCGGCAACGTCGGTTGCGATTACGATATCGAGTTTGTTGGTTTTTAAACGCTCAATTGTGCGTTCACGCAATTGTTGATTCATATCGCCATTCAAAGCAGATGCAGAATAACCGCGTGCTTCTAATTTTTCAGCGAGTTCAACTGTTGCCGTTTTTGTACGCACGAAAATAATCATACCGTCAAAAGGTTCAACTTCAAGAATACGGGTCAGTGCATCTAATTTATTAGTGCCGCTTACCATCCAATAAACTTGTTCGATATTTGCATCGGTAGATTGGCTGCTTTCGATTTTAATTTCTTTCGCATCGTTCAAATAGTTATTGCATACGTGGCGAATTTCGCGCGGCATGGTTGCAGAGAACAATGCAGTTTGACGAGTTTTTGGAGTGTGTTCCAAAATCCATTCAACGTCATCGATAAAGCCCATGCGCAACATTTCATCGGCTTCATCGAGCACCAATGCTTTTAAGTTGTTCAGATTTAAACTGCCGCGACGCAAGTGGTCCATCACACGGCCAGGAGTACCTACCACAACATGCGCACCGCGTTTTAGTGAACGCAATTGGGTGGACATATCTTGGCCGCCGTAAATTGGCAGTACATGGAAGCCGGGGATTTCGCTCGCGTATTTTTGGAATGCTTCGGCAACTTGAATTGCCAGTTCACGCGTAGGAGCGAGAACTAAAATTTGTGGATCTTGTTGCTTCATGTCAATGCGTGAAAGCAGTGGCAGAGCGAATGCTGCTGTTTTGCCGGTACCCGTTTGAGCCATACCCAGAATGTCGCCACCCGCTAGCAAAATTGGAATTGCAGCAGCTTGGATGGGCGAGGGAACTTCGTAGCCAACTTTTAGTACGGCTTTCATTACTGGCTCAGAGAGTGCTAAGTCGGCAAACAGAATTTGTTCAGTCATTTTTAAACCTTTGGTTAATGCAAAAAAGATTGTAAAAAACAATAAAGCAAAGCCGTCGCTAGCAAAGGAGTGCTAGTTAAGGATTCGGTTTTTGTTTTTATTGATCGAATATTTTTTTTGCTGAGCAAAATAAATCACACAGCGTTTGTGGGAGCGATGATCGGGTCGCTATGGGTGTGAAAACCTGTTACAGAATTTGCACACAAAAGAAATTCGCACAAGCAGGGCAGGTGCAAGATAAGGCGATTAAATCAACGGATTCCCGCGTGCTCTTACCAACATTTGAAACATCAGGTTGTGTAACTTGAGCACAGTGCAATTCAAAAGCATCTTGCTTTCTGGAAAATTGCGCACTTTATAGCAGGCTGAAAATTGAACTTCATGTTGTCTGTTAGTTACAAAACTAACTTATTTGGGCAGCCCTCAGGCATCCTGCCTGCTCAGCGAACCCCACAACATAAACTCATAAGGGAGGGGTGTTACTGAAAGTGCGGGCAGTATAGGGAGTTGCGGCGCATAAAGCCAGCAAAATAGCGGTGCGTCACATTTTCTAGGGGTTGGCTTTAGCCAATAAGCTGTCTAGTGCGTTCGCAAAGGTTTGCTTGTCTCGGTCGTTGTAAGGCGGCGGGCCATCGTGAACTACGCCGCTAGAGCGCATTGTTTCCATAAAGTCGCGCATATTGAGGCGAGCCCCGATGGAGTCTTTGCTGTAGCGCTCACCACGGGGATTAATCACCGCAGCACCCTTGGCGATGGCTTCGGCAGCGAGGGGGATATCGGCGGTAATCAAAATGTCTCCTGCAACCAGTTCTTGCACTATGTAGTTATCTGCCACATCAAAGCCGCTGCTCACTTGAATACTCTTTATATAAGGGGACGCGGGCGCGGCTAAATATTGATTGGCGACCAGAATCATGGTGATTTGGCGTTTGTGAGCGGCGCGGTAGAGGATTTCCTTCACCGGCTTGGGGCAGGCATCGGCATCA
>DAOORH010000092.1:0-9857 GCA_035389145.1 Cellvibrio sp. | reverse complement strand
CTGGGCCAAAATCGCTTACCTGATGGATGTAGCCCATGGAATCCAATTTGCTGAATGGCAATGGTGAGCCAATGGTGTCGTCGCCTACTTGGCCGCTAATACCGCCGCCCACGTCTTTCCATTTAGCGTAAGCAGTTACCAGCTTGCCGTCTTTGTCTTTGCGTGTGAACGGCGCTGCTAGGTCATAGTCGGTAGTGGAAATATCGCGGTTGCTGTAACGGTAACCAAACTCAAGCGAGTTGCCTTCGTCAAAGGTCAGCACGCCATCGGCACGTAACACGTCTAGGGTCGCATCGTTGTCGTAGTTGTGCTCAGAGAAGGTGGATACCAAGCTGTATTTGCTGATGTTGTTACCAAAGCCTTTTGGATAGGTGTAGGTGGGGTGTTCGCCGGACATATCGGCATTCACCAAAATGCGGCCTTTAGGATTGCTCGGGTCGTACTCGCCATTAGGGTTTACCCAGCTCTTAACACCGTTAGTCACTGAGAACAAACCGTGTTGCTGACCGCTGGTGATAAAGGCATCGGCGTAGTTGCCAGTGTGACCGTGGCTTGCGTCAGCGTGAATCAGGCGTGCAGAACCTTTGAAGCTATCGCTGAATTCATAATTTGCTTGCAAGTTTATGTTGGTAGATTCTTCCTTCTCAACTTGGCTTTCCGCTTTAGCAGTAACGCGTGGGGTGTAAAGATCGAACTTGTTGGTGGTGATGAAATCCATGTTGGCAGAACCACCCTCGGCAACGCCACGGTTGGTTTTTTGGATGGGGCTAATCCAGTCCCACTCGCCCCACGCATTATCGGCAACCACGCCATTGGTGCGATCGTACTGATCCAATTTGGTGTAGAACACATCGACCAAGAGTTCTAACTTGTCGTTAGGTTTGAATTGGAAGCTCGCAGAAGCACCCGTACGCTCGCGCTCGCTGCTCTTGTTAGTCACACCATAGTCGATGGTGCCGAACAGAGAATCTTTGGTATCGCCATCGCCGTTCAAATCTTTAGCCGGTTGGAAGCCTGGCCAGTTTTGCGCGCCGTCTTCGTGGTAGCCACGGAACCACCAGTCGCTAAACATACCGTAGCGGAAGTTCGCCAAATTGGCTTGCGAGCGAGACACGGTAAAAATCGCACCAAAGTCTTCATCGTTGAAGCCCGCAAAGCCCGATACTTTTGAGCCCATTTTGTCGGTGTAAGAACCGTCTGTGCCTTCCGCAGAACCGGCGAAGGTCCAGCCGCTTTTCAGGTCAAGCGGGCGGCGGGTTTTGAGGTTGATGGTACCGGCAACGCCGCCAGACAGGGTTTTGGCTTCAGACGATTTCAATACATCCACCCCAGACAATAGTTCGGCAGGAATGTCAGAAAAGTTGGGTTGCTGGCTGGTAATAGAACCTGGGCTCAAGAAAGATTCGCCGTTGAGCTGAGTGCTCACTTGCGGCAAGCCGCGCACGTTAACGGTGGAACCTTCACCCGCATAACGACGGATTTGGATACCGGTTACACGCTGAAGCGAGTCGGCGATGGTGGTGTCTGGCAATTTGCCGATGTCTTCAGCGCTAATAGAATCGACCACAGAGGCCGCTTCGCGCTTGATATCAACTGCGCGAGTCAAAGACGCGCGGATCCCGGAAACTACGATTTCTTCAACGGAATCCGATGACTCTTCCGCATAAAGACTGGTTGAAAGTGAGCTTATTGCAAGTGCAGTGATGCACGTTGATAACAAGCTCTTTTTAAATGTTCTCTGCATGTCGGTGACTCCGATAGAGTTTATAGTTGTGCACATGTATCCCTTAAGTGGCCATGTGGAATCGCATGCTAAATGTAATCGGATACATTTTCAAATCGTTTGGCGTCATAGGTTTAGTGTAAATCAGACGAGGAATATATTTTTTGTCGCCAAAATCTTCATGTTGATCAGTTTTTTATGCTGATTTTTTTCTCATCTTATTGTTTTTTAACGATAATCTATTATTTGTACGAAAAATTGTACGAACTGATAATTTATTGAGGGATCCGTTGTTTAACTGTGTATAAAGGTAACCGTATACATTTTGTGCGTGTCATTCGCCAATTTATCCATTTTTGTTTTTGCCTTATCGTTTAATTTAGGTGTGAGTTTGAGGCTGGCTTGCAGCCATAGGGCGGTTTACACTTCCGGGCTGCGTGTCCTTAGGTCTATTTATGAAAACTCTGATTCCCACCAATATGATCACCGGCTTCCTCGGGGTCGGTAAAACCACCGCAATCACCCATTTGCTCAAACACAAACCGCAAGGTGAAATCTGGTCGGTGCTAGTCAATGAATTTGGCGAAATTGGTATCGACGGCGCCATGCTCAAAAGTGTGAATGCTCATGTGCGCGAGGTGCCGGGCGGTTGCATTTGCTGTGTGGCGGGGCTGCCGATGAAAATTGCGCTCAATATGATGATCGCCACCACCAAGCCTGACCGTATCATTATTGAGCCCACTGGCTTGGGGCACCCGGAAGAGATCATCAATACGCTGCTGGGCGAGTATTACGACACGGTCTTGGATTTGCGTGCAACCATCACGCTGATTGACCCGCGCAAATTGAGCGACAGCCGCTACACCGAAAACGCCAATTTCCAAGACCAAATTGCGGTGGCTGATGTGTTAATCGCCAATAAAACCGATGTCTGTGGCGAATTGGAAAAACGTGCGTTTGACGAATTGGTGGCTGGTTTCGAGCCGCCAAAGCAAGCCGCTTTTTGGGTGGAGCAAGGCCAATTGGATGCGACTTGGCTGGATTTTCCGCGTGCAGATCACGCGCTCAAAAACCCGCAGCATCACCGTAAAAATGCGTTAAGCCCTCAGCGCGAACTCTATAACGCCGCGGTTCGTTTGCCTGAAGGCGAGCCCTTTGTGCGCCGAGAAAACTCGGCTAATGGCTTTTATTCTTGCGGCTGGCTATTTCAGCCGGAGATTCAATTTAACTTTAATCAGCTGTTTGGCTGGTTATCGGGGGCGAATTTTTTGCGCGCTAAAGCGGTTATGCACACCAATGAAGGCGTCTATATGTTCAACGCCGAAAATGGCGTGCTTAGCGTTAACCAAATTCCAGTGCAATCGGTAGATGAAATTTTGGATAGCCGTATAGAGGTTATCGACGATAAGAAAATTGCAGCGGATGAGACCGAACAGGTGTTATTAGAGGCGATGCTTAAGTGATAGGTTTATACGCTCAGGATGAGCGGGGGCCTAAGGGCTATTTAGGTGCATAGGGCATAAATCTGCTGCACAAAGCAGCAAGAGTTGAATCTTACATCTAGACTCAATGAGATGATCCGCCGAGTCCAATGGGATCGACGCCAGTTAAATAAGAAGAGGGTTTCACTATGTCATTACTGTTAGCACTAATCGCCATATGGGCATTGGTCGCCATTCTCGTTTTGCGTCAGGTTGCGCTCGCGGCCGCGTCGGCCTTGGTGCTTATTTTCTGGGTGGTGCTAGGTGCAATGGTGCCCTGCATGTTATCGCCTTGGGCGCTGGTACCTTTGGTGGCGGTGCTGTTGGTATTGAATGTGGGCGGCTTACGCCGCGCCCTGCTCACCACGCCAGTATTTGGTTTGCTGAAAAAAACCATGCCGAGTATGAGCGTCACCGAGCGCGAAGCCTTAGAGGCGGGTACCACTTGGTGGGAAAAAGAGCTCTTCAGCGGCAAGCCCGATTGGAACGAGTTTGCACAGATTGGTTTGCCGCAATTAACGAGTGAGGAGCAATCCTTTTTAGATAATGAAGTGAGCGAGCTGTGTGGCATGCTCAACGAATGGGATATCACCAATAACCTCAAAGATCTGCCGCCAGAAGCTTGGCAATATCTGAAAGACAAAGGCTTTTTCGGCCTGATTATCCCCAAATCCTTTGGCGGTCGCGAATTTAGCCACTACGCGCAAAGCCGCATTATGAGCAAAATCGCCAGCCGTTCTGGCACTGCCGCTGTTACCGCAATGGTGCCCAACTCCCTCGGCCCTGGCGAACTCTTAATGAACTACGGCACCGAGGAGCAAAAAAATCGCTGGTTACCCGGTTTAGCCAAAGGTACTGAAATTCCCTGTTTCGGTTTAACTGGCCCAGAAGCAGGTTCAGATGCAGGCTCAATTCCTGATACAGGTATCGTCTGTAAAGGCATGCATGAAGGTCAAGAAGTGCTCGGTTTGCGCCTCACCTTTAGCAAGCGCTGGATTACGCTTGCGCCAGTCGCGACTGTAGTTGGTTTGGCGTTCAAACTGCATGACCCTGAAGGCTTGTTGGGCGATGCTAGCAAAAAAGAATACGGTATTACCTGTGCGTTGATTCCTGCCAGTCACCCCGGGATGGAAATTGGCAAACGCCACAACCCCGGCTCACCCTTTATGAACGGCCCAATTTTCGGTACTGATGTGTTTATCCCTATGGATTGGGTAATCGGCGGCGCGGCAATGGCGGGTAAAGGCTGGCGCATGTTGATTGAATGTTTGGGCGCAGGTCGCGGAGTATCCTTGCCTGCACTCTCAACCGCGAGCGGTGAAGTCAATTACCGTTTAGTGGGTGCTTACGCGCGTATTCGTCGTCAGTTCAATACCGAGATTGGTAAGTTTGAGGGTGTGCAAGAAGCTACCGCAGATATCGCTGGCACCGCTTATACCTTGGAAGCTTTCCGTCAATTGGTAACCAAAGGTTTGGAAACGGGTTCACCGTCAGTAATGACCGCCATGGCGAAATACCATGCGACTGAAATGATGCGTAAATCGGTAGAGCACTCTATGGATATCGTGGGTGGTCGTGCAATTCAGCAGGGGCCGCGCAATTTCCTCGTCTATTCCTACCACAGTGTTCCTGTGGCGATTACCGTAGAAGGCGCGAATATTCTGACGCGCTCGCTAATGATTTTCGGTCAGGGTGCTATGCGTTGTCACCCTTATTTGTTTAACGAAATGCAAGCGATGCAAGATGAAGATCAAGCGCGCGGTATTAAAACCTTCGACAAACTATTTACCGCCCATCTTGGTCACGTGTTCAGTAATATGGTGCGTACCAAATTGCTCGGTTTAACCCGCGGCCATTTTAGTAGCGTGCCCGCGAATGCGGATGACTTTAGCGCGCGTTGGTATCAGCGCATTAATTTGTTGAGTGCATCCTTTGCGAGCATGTCGGATATCGCTTTGGCGGTATTGGGCGGTAATTTAAAACGCCGTGAATTATTGTCTGCACGTTTGGGCGATATTCACAGTCAATTATTTATTGCTTGTGCAATTTTAAAATATCACTCAGCGCACCCAAGAACCCGTGCGGAAGATGTGCATGCCGAATATGCGATTACTACGGCACTCAATAAAGCCCAGCAAGCCTTGATTGAATTTGCTGATAATTTTCCTGTGGGTTGGGTGGCAAAATTGGTTCGTCTTATCACCTTACCTTTCGGTAAAATTGTTTTAAAACCCAGCGATGATTTAACCCGCGAATTGGGCGATTTAATGCTGGAAGACAATCCGATTCGTCAGCATTTAGCGCAATATGTTTATGTCAGTCATGAGCCCGATGATGCGGCGGGCCGTGTAGAAAGCACTTATCAAATGTTATTGGCACTCGGTCCACTGTGGACGACCTGGTTGAAAAACCAAAACAAATTGACTGGCGCTAATATGACGGAAAAACTGCAGGATGCGGTGAGTAAAAATATCATTCAACCGCAAGATGTTACTCGCTTGTTGGAATATGATGCCCGCCGCTTCGATTGTATTTTGACGGATGCGTTTGAAAAATTGTAATACATAAATAGCAGCGAAATAAAAAATCCTCAGTAGTCACCTACTGGGGATTTTTTGTATTGGGGGTGTAAAAATAATACAGAGTCAGAACTTGTTATTCTGGTGCTTACAATGGGTTGTCTTGCTCTGCAACTATGACGCAATTACGCCCAAGTGCTTTTGCATTGTAAAGCGCTTCATCTGCACGTTTAAATGCACTTGCAAAGGGTTCATTGGGTAAAACAGCTGCAACACCGAAGCTTGCGGTCACGGCAATTGGGTTGTCAGTCTCGAATACTGTATCAAAAATAACGATGCGCAGTTTCTCTGCGAGTGCCATCGCCATGCCTACAGAGGTATTCGGGCAAATTAAAATAAATTCCTCTCCGCCCCATCGCCCCAATTTATCTGTGCTGCGCGTGCTTTTCAAAATGGCCGCGCTAATTTGTTGCAAAACCCGATCGCCTATATCGTGGCCTCTGCGATCATTAATGCGTTTGAAATGATCGATATCCACCATAATAATAGAGGTGGCGTCTAAGCGAATTTCCAATGACGCAATAATTTGTTCAATGCCGTGGCGATTAAACGCGTTGGTGAGTGCATCTACCGTTGAGAGCTTGCGAAATTTGTCGGTTTCAGTGCGCAACTTAGAATTAGTGGCCACTAAATCTGAAATTTTAGTGCGCTGTTGTGCTTCTGTCTGATGCAGTTTTATGAGGCGAATAATCGTGAAGCCCGCGCCAAAGGCAAGCCATGCCAATAAAATAGCGAGATACCAATTTTCAGTACTAACCCAGTCGCCCGTAAATTCAATTTTATTAATCTGAACATCATGTTCGGTAGCACGCAAGTCCCCTTCAAAATCCACGGCAAGCGTAACTGCATTGCTTATATCGGGATGAGTTTGGTCTCTTGGTAAGTCATATTCTCCTAGCCACCAATCAGCAACCGTCAATTCATTGAGATTAATTCTTAGCGGCTTTGTCAAATCTTTAGTGCGTACGTTAATCACATTAAATTTCGTGCTGTTGGTATCGCTCACCTTGGAAAAGCGCGAATCATAATGACGAAAAGCTATACGTAATTTTTTAGCATTACCGGTGTATTTTATATCGAGATTGAAATAGTCGAAGCTACTAAGGTCTGTACCATTGATAGAGTCCAGACTCAGCATATAGACAAGGTTGCAGGGCATGTTGGATTCACTTTCATTAAATTTGCAGTGAAAGTGAAATCTATCGCGGTCGACCCAGCGGGCATTGGGGTGTTCCGGGTCCAATAAAAAATAATTGGTATCGGGAGAGCTTGTTGGAACCAGCATCAGGCTTCGTTTAGGTAAGACATTTTTTGCCAGAATTGCAATTAAGGTCAAACAAATCGCCGCTAGCAACAACTTGGAACAAAAGGTTTTGGTGGGCATGGCTGTAGAGGAGCGATCCGCAACTAGAGTAGCTCAAGTATTGGTCAGAATGTGTATCTGTGCCAGTTTTGGCGCATTGGTCATCTGGTTTTTAATCTGCGGCGGTAAAAGAGCCCGCCCCTGCTTGGTAGGGGCGGGCTAAAGTCCGGGGCCAAGGCTCACGCACTCAGCCCCATCAATCAACGTTTTTCTTTGGCTGCGGCGGTAGCCGCGTTGGCTGCCAAAATATAAGCCGAGGTTGTCGCTACGGTATATTCGTTTTCAAACCACAGGAACGGCCAATCGGTTTTAAACTCGGGGTAATCCGGTTTGATAACCAGTGGCCCCGGCACCATTCCACCTGCAATAAAGCTGTAGTCGGCGCGGTTGTGACCGTAGGCCACCAGTTGTGAACGAGTCCCAATGGTCGATACGAGCGAGACATTGTTCACTGGGTGGCGGCCTAGCATGTAGTCCAATGCATTCAGCGTGTAATCAACACTAAAGATTTTTGGGAATGCCTTATGGATTAAATACATGTTGGTGCCAAAGGTTGCAATCTGTATCGAACCCGCCCAAGAGTGTTCACTAATCGGCACGCCAAAGGGTGTGTTTGCAATTTCATTGTCGATACGCGCTTTGGCTTTAACGGCAATCGCTTCCAACTGTTTGCGATAGCTGGCGTCCATGAGGGGTATGGCGCGCGCTGCAGCACCACCTACCCAATCAAATTGAACGTCAATGACCGGCAAGAGTTGCATTAGGCGATCTTTGTATATCTTCTCGCCTTTGGTGGCGAGTAAGAGTTCAATTGTGGCTTGCACATTTACGGCATCAGGCGCGCGCACAGGGAAGGGGCCTTTGTGACGCGCGGCGGCTGGGAAACTCTTGCCTTGTTCGCGTGCCCAAAGCGCTTTTGCTGCGCTGAGAGCTTCGGCAGCTAAGGGCGCGTCCAGCGCTGGTAAGGTGCGCGCTGCGCCTGCAAGTGCCGTCGCTACGTAGAGATTGGTGGACGGTTGATCGGTGGTAAAGGCCCAGCGGTCGTCTGCCTTGCCAGAGCGGTCACCTTTGGTTTCATTCTCGCCGAGAGTTGGGTCATAAAACTTGCCATCGGTTTGTGAGGATGCATCGCCCAAGTGTGTGTATTGCTTCAGCGTAGGGTCAATAATGCCGCGAATGGCATGACCAAAGATCTTGTATTGCGCCAACAACTGGCGAACGCCGTGGCGAATTTGTTGGAGCGAATCCTGCTGGCCGTCAGGTTTGCGGATTTCCACTTGGCGCGCGGGTTCATCGACGCTGGTTTCATCCCACTCTAGGCCGAAGAGCTCTTTGCCCCACACCAAGTCGCGTACTACCCAAGAGTTGTCGCCAGTTTGTATGTCATAGTCGCCTGCGTCCTGCCAACCACCTACGCTCAAACCATCAATACGCTCACCGGCTTTGAATGGCGAGTCGAGTGATTCGCCCATTTTGTAACCGTCAAAGTGAACGATATTCGCGGGCGCCTGACGTGCATCATCAAGATGCGAAGGCGCTGACCAAACGCGATAGCCCTCACGTATACCCATGTGGTCCATTTGCTTTGGCAAGAATGTATCCAGCGAAGGCTGCCAGATATTGCTATAGGCATTCTCCGCAATACTGAAAGGTGTAGTGGTGTGGCCGGCATAAGAAATCATATACAGGCCTGGTTCGCGTACCGACGAAAAATCGAAAGCGGAGTAGTTATAGCGATGCCATTTGCCCTTAGGCGTTATCTTGCCGCGCAACACGCTTTGCTTACTGCCATCGGGCATGAGCCGCAGCAGTTCAGCGTCGTCTGGCCCTTTAAAGTTAGGGTCAAGTTCGATCATGGCCACTTTGTTGCGCTGCGGAGTGTAGCCCGCTTGGTTGTAGGAAATCATGGGGTCACGTGCCCAGTTGGGCGTTACGTTGGGGCGAACATGCCACACGATGGCTTCGTCTTTGGCGCCAACGGGAACCAAGGAGCGCACCACAAACCAGCCGTTCTGGGCGCGGTTGCGGGCATCGTAAAGCGCGATCGGGGTTTTATCTGACACTATGGTCACGCGCGTTAAGGGGTCTTCGGGGGAAAAGGTAAAGGATTTGCCGCCCGAAACGAGCGGTTCGGGGTCACCACTTTTGTCGTTCTTCATGGGGCCAGCGGGGTGACGCGGGAAAAGCCCGGGTTGTTTATCGCTCAGATAGGTCTTGCCAAAGTAGGTTGAGGGCAAGAAATCGAGGTTGAAGCCAACCTTGCCTGCCAGAGCTTGGGGTAAGGGTTTGTCTAGGTTGACCGCAATGCGGAAACCGCCTTCCTCAGGTGTCACTGCCAAGCTGTAGGATAAATCTACGGCGGGGAAAGATGAGCGAATAACCACTTGCGCGCCGCTAGCGTCGCGGGAGCGGCTTGCGAATGTGGGAACCGGATCCCACTGTTCGGGGGTGGCGCTAAGCCGTAAGGCACCATCTGTGGCAATACGTTCGCCGTGAAGTACCATCTGAACCCCGCCGTTTTTTTCATCGAAAAAGATAGGGCTAAAGGGGTTGTGGTCCAGAATTACCGTGAGGCCGGGTTGTTCCAAGGTGTCTTTTGGCGATATTACGAGACCATCGGCCATCGCAAACTGACCAATACTGATTGCCGATACGGCTGCGGCAAGCGCAACCTTTTTCTTGAACAGCATGAGGCTTCCTCTCAAGTTATG